>DNOQ01000516.1:1286-2478 GCA_003501665.1 Bacteroidales bacterium
AATATGGAACTTCAGCTCGACAGGAAGCTTTCCAACAGAAGGATCTTCCCGTCAATAGATATTCCTGCATCAAGCACCCGCCGTGAGGATCTTCTCCTCAATAAAAATATAATGCAGAAAATCTGGGTTTTGCGTAATTACCTTGCAGACATGAATGCCGTGGAAGCAATGGAATTCCTTCGTGACAGACTGATGCAATCCAAATCGAATGAGGAATTCCTGATTTCGATGAATGGAGGTTGATCTGTACAAAATTTCCTTACCTTTGTAGCCTTGTTAAAAAATTAACAATTAATCATAATTATATATAATATGAGAACAAGAAAATTTATAACATGCGACGGCAACCAGGCCGCATCGCACATTGCATATATGTTCAGCGAGGTCGCCTGCATATATCCTATTACACCATCATCCACCATGGCCGAATTTATTGATGAATGGTCAGCCAACGGGCTGAAAAACATGTTCGGAGAGCAGGTTAAAGTTGTCGAAATGCAGTCTGAAGGCGGTGCTGCCGGTGCATTGCACGGAGCACTTCAGGCTGGCGCCCTGTGTTCAACATTCACAGCCTCGCAGGGATTACTTCTGATGATCCCGAATATGTACAAAATAGCTGCCGAACTCCTTCCCGGAGTGTTTCATGTAAGTGCAAGATCAATAGCAGCACATGCACTTTCAATTTTCGGCGACCATAGTGATATTTATGCCACACGTCAGACAGGTTTTGCATTACTGGCAAGCGGCAGCGTTCAGGAAATAATGGACCTTGCCGGAGTCGCCCACCTTTCAGCTATTAAATCAAGAATACCCTTCCTCCATTTCTTCGACGGATTCCGCTCTTCAGCCGAAGTACAGAAAATTGAAGTGATGGAAATGGACGACCTGAAAAAACTCGTCGACTGGCAGGCAATTGAGAAATTCCGTAATAATGCTCTTAATCCTGAACATCCTGTTACAAGAGGGACTGCCCAGAATCCTGATATTTTCTTCCAGGCAAAAGAATCAATAAACAAATTTTATGAACCTGTTGCTGATATAGTTAATGACTATATGGCTGAAATCTCAAAGATCACCGGCAGAGAATACAAACCATTTACATATTACGGAGCCCCGGATGCAGAGAACATAATTTTAGCAATGGGTTCAATTACCGATACAACAAAGGAAGTTGTCGATTATCTGATGGCCA
>DNOQ01000516.1:2500-3950 GCA_003501665.1 Bacteroidales bacterium
TGTTCTATACAAGGGCTGAACAGCCTGTTATCCTGGGCGGACGGTACGGTCTGAGTTCAAAAGATACAACTCCAGCGCAGGTACTTTCCGTTTTTGAGAATATGAAGCTGAAAGAGCCAAAAAACCAGTTCACAATAGGGATCATTGACGATGTTACAAATACTTCCCTGCCATTGCTTCCTGAGATACATGTTGACAAACCAGGAACATTTTCCGCAAAATTTTATGGGCTGGGATCAGATGGTACTGTAGGTGCAAACAAAAATTCAATTAAAATCATCGGTGACACTACCGATAAATATTGTCAGGCATATTTTGCATACGACTCAAAAAAATCGGGAGGAATTACCACATCACATCTCAGATTTGGCGATAATCCCATCCGTTCACCATATCTCGTCAATACACCTGATTTTGTCGCCTGCCATGTACCGTCATACCTCGACAAGTATGATATGCTTAAGGGATTAAAAAAGGGTGGCAAGTTTCTATTGAACTCAATCTGGGATGCAGAGGAAACGAAAAATCGCCTTCCCGGTCATATGAAAAAATACCTTGCCGAAAACAATATCAATTTCTATATAATAAACGCGACCAACATAGCCGAGGAATTAGGCCTTGGAACAAGGACCAATACAATTATGCAGGCTGCATTTTTCAAACTGGCTGATGTGATCCCGTATGAAGAGGCAGAATCGGAAATGAAGAACGCCATCTACAAGACGTACGGTAGAAAAGGCGAGGATGTAGTAAAGATGAATTATGCCGCCGTTGATAGAGGAAGTCAGGTTGAAAAAGTTGAGATTCCTTCAGAATGGGCCGGCATAGTTGTTGAAAAAATAAAAGACACAAGAGATATTCCGGAATTTATCCGCGATGTTGTTGAACCAATAAACAGGATGAAAGGTGATGATCTTCCGGTAAGTGCTTTCGCAGGCAGGGAAGATGGCACATTCCCGGCAGGGACAACTGCTTATGAAAAACGCGGTATTGCTGTTAATGTTCCGGAATGGCAGCCTGATGAGTGTATCCAGTGTAATCAGTGTTCTTATGTATGTCCACATGCAGCAATCAGACCATTCCTTTTAACTGAGGAAGAAGTGAAAAATGCACCGGAAGGAACCAGTACCATCCAGGGAATCCCGGGCGTTCTTAAGCAATACAGGTTCAGGATACAGTTAAGTGTTTATGACTGTACGGGCTGCAGCAACTGCGCCGATATATGTCCGTCAAAGAACAAAGCCCTTATCATGAAACCTTTCGAAACCCAGTTGGCTGAAGCTGAGCGCTGGACCTACATGCACGAAAAGGTTGGCTATAAGGATAACATTGTTGACAAATTCGTGAATGTAAAGAACAGTCAGTTTGCACAACCGCTGTTTGAATTCTCCGGTGCATGCGCAGGCTGTGGTGAAACACCTTATATCAAGGCTATAACACAGCTGTTCGG
>DNOQ01000516.1:3981-9745 GCA_003501665.1 Bacteroidales bacterium
GCATGGGCAAATTCGCTGTTTGAGGACAATGCGGAGTATGGATTTGGCCTGGCTCTCGGATCAAACAAGATGCGAGAAAGGATAGCGGGTAAAATGAAATCTGCAAACGGATCGCTGAGTCCGGAAATGAAAGCCGCATTCGATGAGTGGCTGGCAGAAATGAATAATGCTGAACCTTCCAGGATAGCCTCGGCAAAAGTTATTGAAGCATGTGAAAAAGACAATTCTGAACTCGCGAAAGAACTGTTGAGCCTGAAACAATACCTGGTAAAAAAATCACACTGGATTTTCGGTGGAGACGGCTGGGCTTATGATATCGGTTACGGAGGTCTTGATCATGTGATCGCTTCAGGCGAAGATGTAAATATTCTTGTTCTCGATACAGAAGTATATTCCAACACAGGCGGACAGGCTTCAAAATCAACTCCTGTCGGAGCGGTTGCCAAATTTGCAGCATCCGGTAAAAAGATCCGTAAGAAAGATCTCGGCCAGATGGCAATGAGCTACGGATATGTTTATGTTGCCCAGGTTGCAATGGGGGCAAGTAATGCCCAGTATCTGAAAGCCATCAGGGAAGCAGAAGCTTATCCGGGTCCTTCATTGATCATTGCATATTCACCATGTATAAATCATGGATTAAGGCATGGTATGGGAAAAACACAGGCTCAGGAGAAGGCAGCTGTTGAAGCAGGTTACTGGCACCTTTACAGATATAATCCTCTTCTGGAACAGGAAGGCAAGAATCCGTTCACACTCGATTCAAAAGAACCTGACTGGAGTAAGTTCCAGGATTTCCTGAACTCCGAAGTCCGGTACACCTCTCTGATTAAGACCTTCCCGGCTGAAGCAGAAGTTCTGTTCAAGGTTGCAGAAGAGAATGCCAAGTGGAGGTATAATTCGTACAAGAGGCTTGCAGTAATGGAATTTGCGAAAACTGTGTGATAGTCGTTTTTTTCAGATACATTAAGAGCCATCCGTCAGGATGGTTTTTTTGTAATTCGCCTTTGAAAATTGGAAAATAACATATAATATTGATTTTGATAATTGTAAATAAATTACTAATATTGCCTTTGATAATTGGAAATATAGGGGAAACACTGAAATTCAGAATAATATAAAAGACCCCCTTCCTGCCGGCAGGCAGGTTCCCGGAGATTTAGATGCAAAGTAACTTTTCAGAGTGTTCTCACATTATTAGATTTATGTATTTCCGCAGAGATATAGATTCAGAGTTACTAAGATGGAGCAGAGAGACTTCGAGAAAACCATTGCTTCTGAGAGGTGCCCGGCAGGTTGGAAAATCATCGACTGTGAGGGAATTGGCAAAACAATTTGAATTCTTTCTGGAGGTTAATTTTGAGGAACAGAAAGAGGTGCATAAATTATTCAGAGGGGATCTCACACCCGGAAATATATGTGAAAATCTCTCTATTATGTACAATGTTCCTGTAAAAGCAGGAAGGACTCTGTTGTTTTTCGACGAAATTCAGGCGTGTAAATCTGCCATCGTTTCTCTGAGATTTTTTTATGAAAAAATGCCTGAGCTGCATCTGATCTCTGCAGGTTCATTGCTTGAGTTTGCTTTTGAGGAATTGCCTTCATTTGGTGTTGGCAGAATACGTTCCATATTCATTTATCCATTTTCATTTAATGAATTTCTATCAGCTTGTGGAGAAAATATCTTACTCAAAGCAAAAAAGGAAGCTGATATTGATCATCCGCTTCAGGATCCGGTCCACAGAAAATTGATTGACTTTTTAAAAAAATTTCTGATTCTCGGGGGAATGCCTGAAGTTGTCTCCAATTATGCCCTAAAAAAGGATATAACAGAATGTCAGAGAATATTGGATGATCTGATAATTACACTTAAAGCAGATTTTTCAAAATATAAAAAAAGAGTACCTGATTTGCGGATATCGGAAGTATTTGACTCAGTTATCAAACAATCAGGAAGAAAATTTACATATTCAAAAGTAGTTTCAGAGTCTAATCATAAACAGATAAAAGAGGCTCTGGATCTCCTTATCATGGCAGGTCTTGTAATAACTGTAACTCACTCTTCAGCAAACGGAATACCTCTGGGAGCTGAAGCAGATCTGAAAAAACGCAAAATGATTATTATAGATACCGGAATATTACAACGACTATCCGGACTGGATATTTCCATGATAATTTTAGAGGAGACCCTTGATATGGTAAATAAAGGTTCAATAGCGGAAATATATACCGGCCTTGAATTGATAAAAGCAGCCTCCTGTTATTCCGGAAGTGAGCTGTATTATTGGCAACGGGAAGCCTTAAACAGCAATGCCGAAGTGGATTATCTTCTGCAGAAAGGCAGAAATATTATTCCAGTTGAAGTCAAATCAGGAACAAAGGGATCTATGCAAAGTCTGTTCCTTTTCCTGAAAGAAAAAAGATGTAAGTATGGTATCCGTTTTTCCCTCGAAAATTTCTCAACATATAATCAGGTGTTTTCATGTCCACTCTATTCGGTAAGAGAGGTGACAAGGTCATAATGTCCGGCAAAGTGACAGATTATCATCTTTATTAAAATATTTGTAATTTTGCACCCGGCACAAATGGGACGAATAATTGGAATAGATTACGGCAAAAAACGTACAGGACTGGCTGTTACAGACCCGTTGAAAATGTTTGCATCACCTTTCAAAACCATAAACACAGGTGATTTTGACGATTTCATGAATGAATATATGAAATCTGAAACTGTTGATGCTTTTATTGTGGGATATCCGGTTCAGATGAACAATAAACCCAGTGAATCCGTTAAATATCTTGATCCGTTTTTAAGGAAACTGAAAAAGTGTTTTCCTCAAATACCTGTTCATCTGGTTGATGAGAGATTTACTTCACAGATGGCTTTCAGAGCAATGATCGACGGAGGAGTAACAAGGAAAGGGAGACGGGATAAAGGGATGGTTGATAAGATAAGTGCATCCATCATCCTGCAATCGTTTCTCGATAAAAATAAAAGGGAATAAATGGTATTGCCTTATGTATAAAAAAAATAACCGCGAAGAACGCAAAGATATTACGCAAAGTTCGCGAAGAAGGGGTTTGCAACAAATCAACTTTGCGATCTTTGCGTTAACCTCTCTCCTGAGCGCTTGCAAAGTATAACTTTGCGACCTCTGCGGTTAAAAAATATTTAAAAGAATGACTTATCCGATTCTGATATACGGACATCCGGTTCTGAGAAAGGTTGCAGAAGATGTTGATAAGGATTATCCCGGTCTTCAGCAATTGATTGATGATCTTTTCGAAACCATGTACAAGTCAGAAGGAGTCGGACTTGCGGCTCCCCAGATTGGGAAATCAGTCAGGATATTTGTTATTGACGGAGCTCCGGTTTCGGATGATATCCCTGAACTGGCCGGTTTTAAGAAAGCCTTCATAAATGCGCATATAATAGAACGATCCGGTGATATTCAGCCAATGTCGGAAGGTTGCCTCAGCATACCGAACCTTCGTGAAGAGGTTAACCGCGAATATCATATCAGGATACAATATTATGACGCCGGCTGGTTGTTCCACGACGAAGTATATGAAGGATATATAGCCAGGGTAATCCAGCATGAATATGATCATCTCGACGGAATTCTTTTCACCGACAGGGTGAATCCGCTCAGAAAAAGACTGATCCGCGGCAAACTCAATGCCATCAGCAAAGGAAAATTCGAAGCCGATTACAGGACAGTTTTGCCGGGGCAGAAGGTAAGGGCGTTATAGTGAGTTGTGAGTTGTAAGTTGTGAGAGGTGAGCCTCGTAGAGGCGACCTGTTTGTAGAATTATGGATTTACAACATTATGAGCCTCGTAGAGGCGATCTGTAAAAAACAGAATTAAAAAAAATATCTTCAGGTACTTTAGCTCACTCCAGGCACTTTTTTTTCTTACCTTTATATAGTCTCTAAACTGCGGATCGTGCTACACAAGGAAATCCCGTTCCTGAGAATGGGCCTGTCACTATGCGCCGGTATAATAACCGGTCTCTGGATCAGTCCCGGCACTCTGTTTTATATTATCTCAGCACTTTTAATAATCACCGGCTTCTGTTCAAGTCTCTTCTTCAATAAACAACTGACAAATATTGTATTTGGAATTTCTCTTAGCCTGGCTCTGTGGTTGGCCGGAATGATGTTGTATAAACTGGAAAAAGGCAGGATCTCCGGTCTCGCTCCCGAAGAAGCCATTTATAAAGGCATACTGGATGATATTCCGGAGGAGAAAGAGAAGAGCTGGAAAATGATCGTCAGACTCGGGGGTGTTATTTATAACAATGATCTGTTGCGGAAAGGAGGATCACTTCTTATTTATCACAGAAAAACCGGGCAATCTCCACCGTATCTTCCCGGAGATGAACTCATCATAAGATGTACTCCGGCAGAAATCACCAACCGTGGTAATCCCGGCGAGTTTGATTACAGATTTTACATGGAAAATCAGGGTATAAGGTATTTTACCTTCACCGACAGCAGTGATATTCTCAGGCATACATCCCCTCATCACAGGAAGCTGAAACACACTGCACTGATCATCAGGGAAAAGATACTTGACATGTTCCTTAAGCGTGGCATCGGTGATGAAAACCTGGGACTGGTCGCAGCAATGACCCTTGGACAGAAGAACCTTCTTGACCCTGAACAGAAACAATATTTTATGAAAGCCGGAGTAATGCATATCATGGCCGTTTCGGGTCTCCATACCGTCATTCTGAGCCTCTTCATATTCAACATGCTCTTCTTTCTGAAAGGGAAAATGAATATTGTGAGGGTGCTTATCACATTACTTACCCTCTGGGCTTTCGCGTTCATAACAGGACTCACACCATCTGTTCTCAGGGCAACTCTGATGTTCTCTTTTCTTCAGGCAGGCAAAATAATGAAGAGACCCGTGAATGCAGTTAATTCAATACTGGCCTCGGCATTTATTTTAATACTCATAAGGCCATCAGTCATCTTTGATGCAGGATTTCTCCTGTCATATTCTGCAGTGATCTTTATTATCTGTTTCTACCGCGATCTATATCTAAAGATCAGCTTCAGGTACCGGATACCGGATCTCATCTGGCAGTCAGCGGCAGTTTCAATCATAGCTCAGGCCGGAACACTTCCACTGACAGTGATGCTTTTCAACAGGTTTCCTGTATGGTTTATTCTGTCGAATATCATAGTTGTACCACTGTCATCACTTGTTGTAATAACCGGAGTTCTGGTACTGATCTCCTGCCCGCTTCCCATTCTGTCGCGGTTACTTGCATGGATCCTTGAATTCCTGACCCGCCTTACGGAGAAACTTACAGAAACAGCCGCTTCACTCCCTCTTTCAACAATAGAAAATATAGGGATCACAAGCACTGAATGCATCCTGCTGACCATAACTCTTTTTCTTGGATGCCGTTACCTGCTCAACAGAAAATCAATACCCGTACTGTATCCGCTTACGGCTCTCCTGTTTTTCATGGCAGCCGGCACAATTCAGGATATTCCAATCAGGAAATCAGGTGAAATAATAGTATATAATACAATCAATCACACTGTGTCAGGCATAAGAACGGGAAGAATCCTTAACTGTTACACAGACACTCTGATATCTGAGAGGGAGGTGAACAGGCACAAGGCAATGTTTAAGCTAAGGGAAGAAAGAAATATGATTAACGGAAATGCCTGTGTTGCCATTGATGGAGGGATCAGGATTTTGATAACGGGTCAGCTGACTGCATCATTACTGGAAAGGTCATCGCC
>DNOQ01000079.1 GCA_003501665.1 Bacteroidales bacterium
CCTTGTCAACCTATAATTATTTAGTAATTATTTATAGGTTATTTATCAGAAATTTCATACATTTGACTAAGCACTTGTAGTACAAATATATAATGCGAGTGTTTCATCTGACAAAGACTTTTAAAACTAACGCCTATGCAAATATCAATAGTTTAAAAAGTAAGCCAAGTTTTAATTTTTTCTGTGTCATGAGCTTGTAAGTATGCAAGTTCCAAAACAGGTGATCATATTTTATTTATTCTAATCAACAACCCCAGAAATTATGAAAAAGAAATTTCTTCCGATCTATTGGTTATGGAGGAAAAATAAAATCCTCCTGTACCTGAATCTGACAATTTCTCTGATCCTTTCATTGACGCTTAAACTGGGAGCAACAGTCTTCGAAGAGGGTCAGGTTTATCCAACTGATAACCTGCAGCAGGTTTCAGTCAGGGGTACTGTAACAGATGCAACTACCGGGCAGGCAATGGCCGGGGTAAACATCCAGGTAACGGGAACATCTATTGGTACTATTTCCGATGTAAACGGGAGATACGCAATAGCTGCCGCAATTGATCAGAATTCTGTCCTGGTATTTTCATTTATCGGATACGTTAAACAGGAAGTTCCTGTTGCGGGAAGAACAATAATAGATGTTGAACTTGTCGCTGAAATTATGGGCCTTCAGGAAGTTGTTGTGACTGCCCTGGGTATTTCGAGGGAAAGGAAATCACTTGGATATGCAGTTGCTGAGGTCAAAGGTGACGCCCTGCAGAAAGTGGCGCAGGAAAACGTATTGAATTCACTTGCCGGTAAAGTCGCAGGTGTAAACATAAGTTCGACCGGTGGCGCCGGTTCTTCTGTAAGCATGGTTGTCCGGGGTGCATCCTCTCTGACAAGTGACAATCAGCCTCTGTTTGTTGTTGACGGGATCCCAATGAATAATACTCTCAACAACGTTCAGCAGATGGGCAGGGATAACAGGGCTGACTATGGAAATTCTATCTCTGACCTCAATCCGGAGGATTTTGAAAGTGTAACTATTCTGAAAGGCCCCAGCGCTGCAGCACTCTATGGTTCAAGGGCCGGTAATGGTGTGGTATTGATTACTACAAAAACCGGTAGTATGAAAAAGGGATTGGGAGTTACATTTAGCACAAATACGGTAATTGAGAATCCATATAAATATCTTGAAAAACATAACCTGATGGCCAATGGTAACCGTCCTTATACCCAGAACAACCGCCCTAATAACGGATTGGATTACATGGTTATTGACCCATCTACCAGCGGTTGGGTAGGTCCGGAACTGGACAAAGGTACGATGGCATATCAGTGGCCCTATTTTAATGCTGATGGTGTACTAACAGCAACTCCGTTGGTTTCCCATCCTGACAACTGGAAAAATTTCTTTGAAACCGGGTACACTACTACTAACAGTATCTCACTATCTGATGCGACTGAAAAAATTGACTACAGGTTGTCATACAGCAACATGCTGAATAAAGGTGTCATACCAAACAGTGATCTGAAAAAGAATTCTGTTTCCCTTTCCTCAACATTCAAGCTTAATGAGAAAATAAAAGTGAGCACCAATATAAACTATACTAATTCAGGTGCAAAAAACCGCCCTGCAGGTAACAGGGGAGCTAATCCGATGCAGGCTCTATATGAGACTAATTCTCATATAGATGTTCTTACTCTTAGAGATTACTGGGAAAAAGGGAAAGAGGGTATCCAGCAGAATGGACCATACGCCCTTAAAGTAAATTCTGATGGTACTTATTCAAGAGGCGATGCAATTAATAATCCGTACTTTTTGGCAAATGAAGTAAACAATGGTTTCAACAGAGACAGGGTTTATGGTAATGCTGTATTCGATTATCAGATTAATTCTGAATTTTCATTTATGGCCCGGTATACCCACGATCAGTTCCATGAATTCCGCGATACAAAAATAGCACCAAGCTATTCCAGAGAGCCAAAAGGTTTTTATGGCTTAGCTAATCTGTACAGAAGGGAGCAAAATACTGATTTTCTTCTTTCATACAATAAACGTTTCGCCGGTTTTAATATAACTGCTTCTGCCGGAGGTAACTATATGTTCCAGTATGCTTCAGATAACACGACAAAAGCGAAAGATGGCGGTTCCGGTTTAATCATTCCGGGTATCTATTCTGTAAGTAATATCGCCCTTAATAATATCCAGTATTATTCCTCACTAAGCAGGAAAGCCATTTACAGTCTTTATGCATTAACATCGATTGGATATAAAGATGCAATTTATCTTGATCTGACTGCAAGAAATGACTGGTCAAGCACGCTGCCGGAAGAAAACCGATCTTATTTCTACCCATCGGCATCTTTAAGTATACTGCTTAACAATATAATCGAAATGGGCAATAATGTTTCTCTTGCAAAATTACGAGGAGGTATAGCAATGGTGGGTAATGATACCGATCCATATAAACTGATGCCTGCGATGGGTGATATGGGTTCATGGGGTAACCAGACACGCCTGACAACTTCTGGTACATTATTGCTTCCTGATCTTAAACCGGAGATCCAGACTTCATGGGAATTTGGTACTGATCTTGCATTTCTTGATAACAGGTTAAGATTCGAAGGAACTTATTATTCATCTAAAAACGAAAACCAGATACTTAGTATTGGTCTGCCTCCATCATCAGGTAACAGCGCTAAACAAATTAATGCCGGGTTGATTTCAAGTAAAGGAATTGAACTGAGTATCGGAGGTACCGCCTTCAGAACTAATGACATTATATGGGATATTAATTTTATTTATTCCAGGAACAGGACAAGAATTAAAGAATTATCAGCGGGATTCAACTATATTACACTCTGGACTGATGCTAAAGGGGGTGCTGTTACATGGATAGGAGAAGAAATTGGTCAGATAATCGATAAGAAAATGTTACGTGTTGAAGACGAAACATCACAATATTACGGATGGCCCATACTTGATGACGAAGGATGGGATAGTTCTGATAGCAGATGGCAGGACGCAGATGGGAAAAGGGTTGCTCCTGTAATCGGTAATTTCAATCCGGACTTTACCTTAGGTATGCAAACTTCACTTACATATAAAAAATTTACCCTTAGCGCCAGTTTTGACTGGAGAAAAGGAGGTCAATTTGTTTCTCAGACATTGCGCTATGGTGAATCGGACCTGCATACCCAAAGATGGATAGACAGAACCGTGAAGGTTACCGGAATTACTGATATTCCTGCCTTTCTTAAAGCTAATGCTGACAAGTATTTGTCTCCGGACGGAGAGTTCTTTGTGGTTGTTGGTGGGCCGACAAAGGAAACAGGCGGGCTTGAATATACAGAAGATGGTATTACACTATATGATGGAGTATTTATGCCCGGTGTTGTGGGTGACTATGATGAAAACGGGAAATTTATTGCAGATTATGAGAACCTGGGCGGCCCTGAAACACCATTAATAAGATATCAGGATTTCTATGGTTGGGACTATACCCGGACAGCTACTTTTGATGCCGATTATTTAAAGCTCAGGGAAATTTCAATTTCTTACCAGCTTCCCTCGCTAAAGTCTATAGGAATTCAAAATGCTTCATTTTCTATTTACTCCCGCAATATTATCCTGTGGACAAAAGCAGGTATCAATATAGATCCTGAAATGGCATTTCAACCTGAGGGTAGCAAACAAGGAAGTGGTATTCAGTTCAAGCAGGGTATTGAACGGTTCAATGTATATCCATGGACCATACCTGTTGGCTTTAAGTTAAATATAAGTTTCTGACATTGAAAACAATAAAATTATGAAATTTATGAAAACACTATATAATTTGTTTCTGGTTCTGACGATTGCAGCTTTTGCATCATGTGAGAATCTTACCGATCTGAATGTGAACCCGAATGGTGTTGATCCATCAACTGTTAATCCAAACCTTCTGGTTACCACAGTTATTACTCAGACTGCGCAGCCGTATCTTGATATGGGATATCAGGGTGATCTGGCAGGTGTTATGCAGTATGTTCAGAAAAGCGGCTGGGGTTCAGGGTTAAATAATTACGATTTTATCAGTGAACGTTCATGGGCCGGTTGGTATGGCAATCTGCGAAATGTAAAGCATCTTTACGAAAGATCTGTAACTGAGGGAATGGAATTCCAACAGGGATTAGCTTTAGTTTTAAAAGCATTTAACTTTGCTTATATCACTGATTGCTGGGGCGATGCACCTTATAGTGCAGCATTAAATGCTCCAAATGGAGAACAGGAAGATATATTCCCCGCATTTGATTCGCAGGAAGACATTTACAAGGGAATAATCGAAGAGCTTAAAATGGCCAATACCCTTTTATCAAAACCGATTGATGCATATAGCGGCATCAATGCCGATGCTGATATAATTTATAATGGAAGTCCCCTGAAATGGAGGAAAATGGCCAACTCGTTGTTATTGAGATACTATATGCGCGTCTCTTCTAAACTTGCTGCCTATGCAAAAGCAGGTATTGAAGAGATTATTGCTAATCCTTCAACATATCCGATTTTTACATCAATTGATGATGATGCTAAAATGGGATATATTGGCAGTTCCAATAACGATTCGTGGCCGGCAAATACAAAGTACGATGCATCTGAAAGTAATTTCAGCAGGATCCAGCTTTGTGCAGGATTCAGGGATGTACTTGTAAACCTGGAAGATCCGCGAATTAAAGTATGGTTCAATAAAGTCAAGGTACCGATCAAAGTTTCTGATAAATACGATCCTGCACCTGATATCATTGTAAATGGAATCAGATATTTGCTTCCGGGTTATCTGACTGCCAATAATTTTGTTATTTATAATAAAAATACCTGGACAACTGATCTGGATAATGGAAAATCACTGGTGGATACGATGGATTATGCCGGGATCCCTATAGCTTCCAATGCCGCTGAACCATATAATTATAACCTTAACCCTGCTCCTACTCAGGGAGGGTATAATGTACATATCTCAGCACTCGCAAATCAGTATAGAAATGCTTCCGGTAATATGCTGAAAGCAAGATTGATATCTTATGCTGAAGTATGTTTTATTCTTGCAGAAGCTGCAAAAAAAGGATGGACCGTCGGTTCGCAGGAATCATGGTATAAAAAAGGAGTTGAAGCATCACTGGAAACCTGGGGGGTTGGTGATAGTTATGATACTTATATAGCCAATCCGGGTGTGACTTATAATGGCACATTAGATCAGATTATGGTTCAGAAATGGATCGCCAATTGGACCGTTGCAGTCGAATCGTGGTGTGACTGGAGAAGGACCGGTCTGCCGGCTCTTACTGTAGGCCCGAGAGGAAGACGTGATGCCATGCCATTGCGATTCCGTTATGATGCTACAGAAAGAGAAAGAAATAAGACAAATTACACTAATGCAATTTCTAAATTAGTTCAGACACCATTTACTGCTCAGGATGGCAACGACAGCTCATGGTCGAAAATGTGGTCACTGCAATAATTTTTTCATTCAATCATGTCCACTTTAACAACAGTTATTTTATTGTGTATCCTGTCGGGTTCACTGATTGCTCAAGACCTCTTTAAGACATCAAAAAAGTTATGGAAACCGCAGCAGGATGATGTTTATTTACAAGAGGTTGCAAAGAAAATCCCTACTGAACTGCCGGTTCAGTCATTAGCTGTTCATGAAGGCCGTTGTTTCGCAGTTATCGATGAAAAAATCCGAATACTCGATAATAATATTCTTAGTCTTGAAACAAACGCACCGGCTGGAGTGAAAAGGCTTATTTCAAGGAGTGGAGATCTTTGGGCACTTGCTTCAGATGGTATTTACAGATTAAGAAACAGTAAATGGGAAAAGATAGATAACAGAGAGTATGTGGACATTTGTATTCATAATGGGATCCTTCACGGAGCGACAAAAGAGGAAATATTCCGTTTGACAGACAACAAATTTGTTTCAATAAAGCCGGAAGGAGGATACTATTCCAGCGATAAAACCATGCAGATGGAAGATGGAACACAAATCCACGCCGCCCCTGTCAGACTTGGACCTCTTACCAGGATTGAATCATATAGCGGAACACTTCATTTACTCCAGCCAGGGAGACTTATATTATTTGACGGACTGACCGTTAACAGGGATTTTATAGACTGGGGTACCCTTCCTTCAGGAAAAACCAATGATATGCTCAGCTACGGCAGCCGCCTGTTTATCAGTACCGCCAGAGGTTTGGCGGTTTTACGGGGCGCATCTTTGACCACAATCAAAGGGATTGATGGCCTGCCTGTTGAAAGTACCACCTGCCTTGAAAAGGGATTTGATGATGACATCTGGATTGGTACAACAAAGGGAGCTGTTCGTATGTTAAATAACGATTGGCATTATTTCGGGGCCGATCACTGGTTACCCGGAGATCATGTGAATGATATAGCCGTGGGTAAAAACATTGTATATATCGCAACAGACAAAGGGGTTGGGATAATCAGGTATGAACCTTACACCTTACTGAAAAAAGCTTCTTTTTACGAACGGCATATAGAGGAATGGGGGCACAAACGGCTTGGATTTATACATACTCTCTACAAAAAGGATGGTGAATGGGTAAGAGAAGTCAGTGATAACGATGGGGGGCATACTGCCACCTATCTGGCAGCCATGTCATACAAATATGCTGTAACCGGTGATAAAACTGCGCGAAAAGAAGCTGTAGAAGCTTTTAATGCAATGATATGGCTTGAGCGCATTACGCCGGTTGACGGATTTTTCGCACGGTCAATATGGTCGACAACCGGAGATAAGGATGAAAGGGGGCGTGAAGGTTCCGGCGGTTTGCCTGCAAAATGGTATCCTACACCTGATGGCAAATGGTTCTGGAAAGGTGATACATCAAGTGATGAGGTTACTGCACATTTTTATGCCATATCGCTGTTTCTCGATTTAGTGGCTGAGGGCAAAGAGAAAGAGGTTGCCAAAGAACATCTTAACCGGATAGCTTCCTATATTTTAAAATGCGGATGGGTTCTGCTGGATATGGACGGAAAACCAACACGATGGGGTCGCTGGAATCCTGAATATCTCGATCGCCCCTATGGTTATATTGACCGTGGACTTAACAGTCTGGAAGCTTTGACATTTATGCAGACTGCATTATCTGTTACAGGAGATGAAAAATTCAAAGCCGGTTATCAACAACTGATTGACTGGGATTATCATCATAACACGTTGCGTCAGAAAAATGTATTTCCTCCTGAAAGTATTGCCCCGTGGGATGATAACCTTGCTTTTGAAAGCTATTATACATTATTCAGGTACACTGATGATCCCGGCTTCAGATCTGTTTTCCTTCGCAGCCTTGAACGTACATGGGAAGTTAAAAGGATGGAGCATATACCATGGTTCAATTTTGCTTATGGAGCCATAACAGGAAACGACTGTGAACCTGAACAATCGGTTAAGCATCTGCGCGAATGGACATTGGACTGTACGGTACACAATTTTCAAAATTCGCACCGTGACGACTTATATCCGGAAAACGGATATACGTCTTATGAGGGTGGAAAACGTGCAATTTCGCCACGTGAATCAACAGTAATGACAGGAAGCCGTAATGCAACAGTTCTTGATGATGGAGCCGGTGGAAATATTGTGAAGGAACCTACAGGTTTCTTAAGGGATTACTGGATGGGACGTTATCATGGATTTATACAGGCGCCTGCAACCAGTGATCCCGAATTTATTTCTGTAAATCCCTCAAAATCAGGTAATATTGGGGCTAAACCTTATGATGGTCCGGGCAGACCTGTTTTCTATTAGATCAGATTTTTAATCATGCTTTTCCTTATAATTATTCATTTGCTTCAGTTGTTCAACCCATCCGTCGGGAGCAGCTCCGTTTGAATCACCGATTGCAAGAATATTCTTCCCGTTAATATGATCAAGTGCCATATCATTCAGTTGTTCATGTCCACCCTCAAAAATAACTATCCTGATCCTGTCGCTGTAACTCTTTTCATAATGGATCATCCTGTTTCCAATTGTCTTACCGGGTTTGTTCACATAATTCCGTGACGAGATCATTTCAATTATATCCCGGTCGGTTACCAGTACTTTTTCTTCAGCAGGATTAAAATCCTTAACCACTTTATTATAAAACAATAAACTGTGGGTGATCGGAACTGATCCGGTATAACCATCATGAATACCAGCATAAAGATTGAGTTTACTGAATTTGCGGCTTTCCACCGGAGTTTTCATATAATATGGTGATCTTTTTATAGCCTCTTCCTTCCCGACTGAATAGTTATTTTCATCTGTCCATCCGCCGGTTGCTTTCGAAATATCCTTTGAATAGTCTGACTTCCGGCCTTCTGATTCATAGAACCATTTAACGAGATCACATATAGGAACCCACGCCGAAAAGGTCTTAATATCATGAGCTGAATTCATATATGCAAGCAGAGTTGCATATCCTCCCCCGCTGGACCCAATAATATGAATCTGTGATCTGTCGGCATTTGAGTTATTTATTGCATAGGTAATTGCATCATCAATGTCTCTTACAGCTTCAGGACTGCCACAGGCTTCCGGATTATTGTTTCTTCCACGGAAATGCGGATGAATATAATTGTAGTTTTTTTCGAGGCACTGCCATACCAGTGTATCTTTCTGATCATAACCGCCACTCCAGGTATGAAGACTGACAACCAGGGGCCGGGCCTCATTTCCCGATGAAGCCATGAATATAACAGGCTGAAGCATACCGTCCTCGGAGGAGATAAATTCGATTCGTTTGCAGCTTTCAGGCCATACATCCGGCAAAGGGTCATCTCCGTTCGGAATGATCTGTGAAAAACTCAATTGCGGTATAAGAACAACAATTACTGCACTGATTGCTGAAATAATTCTGTTCATTTTATACGAAGGTTTCACAGGTTTAATACCAAACTCAACGGCAACCCGGATTGATTTGCTTATATCATTAACCAGGGGGAAATCGACACCTGATATAAATAATGTTTTTATTTCCTCCGGTGAATCTGTTCCGAAGAAATTGATCCGTATATCATTTTCTTTAAGCAGTCGGGTATAATCAGGCAAAGAAGGAGTGATTGGTTGCCTGAGCTGAATAAACTCTGATTTTGACTCAATGGTCTCACTGACATAATCCACATCCTTTTCCTGTCTGTCCATATTACAGATCATAATTTCCGGAACAGCTTCACGGGCCAGATCAGCTGCGGTTCTGCTGCAGGCCAGAAATGCCTGATGGAGTCTGTTCTCCGATTGAATTTTTTTTGCCACCATCACCGGAAGTTCCCCCTCTCCTTTCAGATGGATATTAAGCCATATATTCACAGGCATAACAGCAAGAACTTCATCTATAGTGGGAATCTTTGTACCGGTAAATTCATCTGCCTTCCAGCCACCTGCATCAAGTTCCTTTATTTGCTCCAGTGTGAGATCAGAGACTTTTCCGGTTCCGTTGGTTGTCCTGTCCACAGTTGCGTCGTGGATCACAACCATTTCATTATCCTTTGTTAGAAAAACATCAAACTCGATCATATGAGCTCCGGCGTTGACAGCTTCAAGAAAAGCCGGGATAGTGTTTTCGGGATGCGTTTCCATGGCTCCCCTGTGAGCACATAATCCCTTCTCCGGCAAAATAATTTTTCCACTGGTACAACCTGATGATACTAAAAAGAACCAACTAAGAACGAATACAAGGGTCTTGTTCATTTATAAATATTTAATAAAATTATAACATCTCCTGCAAACCAGGAATCTGTCGTCACAAGAATTCTGAGCCTAATAATTTGATACATTATTAGGTCTCTCGGGGATATTGTTCAGCTTCATACGTGCTGCAAATGCTTCTTCTGTTTCGCCGGGACTGATCCATACATCACTGGTTTCATGAGATTCAGCCATAATCTTTTCCATTTTTTTTACGATATCCGGGTAATCGTCACTCAGGTCTTTTGATTGTTGGGGGTCAGCTAAAAGATCAAACAGTTTCACCTCCCTGCCGTTTTCTTTCAGGGCATACCATTTACCGCTTCTTACAGCCTGATCCTGTTTATATTCCCAGTAAAGGTATTCGTGTACATTATATTTCTTCTTTCCAAGTAAATATGGCAAAATTGAAATCCCATCTGTTTTGACAGGTACTTCAACCCCGGCTAATTCCGCTGCCGTTGGAAGGAAATCCCAGAATGCCCAGATATAATCACTCACCTGGCCGGGTTTGATCTTACCCGGCCAGCGTATCATTGCAGGAACATGAAATGCTCCGTCATAGGAATCCCCTTTGCCACCTCTCGTGGGAGAAGCATTGCCAAAAAACTCACTAATTGTCTGTCCGCCATAAATTTTCAGATATCGGCCGTCATAGCCAGAGGGGTTTCCGTTATCGGAAGCAAAAAAGATTATAGTATTCTCATCCAGATTCAGTTCTTTCAGAAGATCCATCAATTTACCAACTTCAGTATCCATCCGGGTTATCATTGCAGCCCACTCCTTATGATGAATGTTCCAGTTTTCATCCTTATAAATCCCAAGATCAGGTACGATAAGGGGACCATGAGGAGTGGTGTATGCAAGATAGAGGAAGAAAGGGTTATCTTTATTTGATCTGATGAATTCACGGGATTTTTCGGCATATACATCGAATGAATATTTTCCCTTTGAAGGATCGATCATTCCCATGGGAATACATTTCCCGTTTTCGTCATACAGACTTGCCTGTGAATAATTTGCCAGTTTGAAATGTTCTGCATTATCAGGAAAATATATTCTCTCCGTATTATGATAAAGGAATTCCGGATAATATGTATGTGCGTGTTGTTGATTAAGGTAACCATAGAATTCATCAAATCCCATATTATTGGGGATACCGGGCTGGTCGTGGTTTGCCAGGCCCCATTTGCCGAACAGTCCTGTTTTATAACCAGTCTGTTTCAGGAGCATGGCGACTGTAAAATCACCATCCTGTAATGACTCACGATATCCCCGGAAAGAGTTATCCCGTACTCTGGCATGACCGGGATGTAATCCGGTCATCAGACATGAACGTGATGGAGCGCTAACCGCGTTACCACAGTATGCCTGGGTAAATCTAATACCTTCATTTGCGATCCTGTCGATATTGGGAGTTTTGATCTTCTGCTGGCCATAACATCCCAGGTCGCCCCAGCTCAGATCATCGCTCAGGATAAAAATTATGTTGGGAGCCTTTTTTTCTTCTTTCGGTGCACTAATGCACCCGGTTAATAACAGACATGCTGTCGAAATTAACCCTGTACTGATCTTTTCCATAAAATTAATTTATAATATTCCTCTTTAGTTTATATTTCAAAATATGCCTTAATTATCTTGGCTTTATAATTATGCAATTCTGTATTCTTTTCGATCCTGGTTTAGGGAAAATAGCATAATGAGTAATCCATTTTTCAGGTGTATTGATAATATTCTTTCTTAAATTTCTTCAACACTCTTTACATCATTTACCTGATGCTTTAGCATTGACTGGAACAACCGGCTGACCCCAGGCTAATTGTTGCCCAATTATTTTACCAGTTACCTTGTCTAACTGGTCAGCAGATGATTTTACCCGGAAACGTACATATAATTCATTACCGGTAAATGTATAACTTGAGCTTAAGGCATTGGAAGTGGCCAATACTCTGCCTTTATCCTCGCTATATATTCGTGAGGCATCAGAAATCTCATTCCCTGATTCATCAAGTGAAGGTTTGCTTGATGTGTCGAATCCTCTTAATGTTCCAATATACTCAGTAATATATTCATATCCCTCCTGTGGTTCTATTTCTACATGAATTTGTTCTCCATTGCAAACAATGTTTTTGAGTATTACTCCGGTGGAGGAATAAAAATCACCATTATTCATAGCATCAAGTATTAAATCCTCGTTTAGTTCTTTACTGCGAACCATTACCCAGCCCCGGCCCGGTGTAGCACCGTCGGAATGGTATTTATGTGCATCATCTGCTGCTATACCATATAACAATCTTACGTTTCCTGTTTCCAGACGCATTGATAAAACAATATCCCAGATTCTTTCTGTATTTGCATGAAATTCATCAGAGAATCTGAGAACATTGGGATGACCATTATATACTTCAAAAAAACGTAGGTCTTCGACTTCAAGTATTATTTCGGCAGTAATGCACCATTTATTGAGTGGATGAGCCAGTACCGGATAAATATCACGACCACTTCGTTTCCTATATTCATCCACTCTTTCAATGATTTTTTTAATCATGTATACTTTTTCATTTTCGCTACATTCAATACCAGCCATAACCTCATCCGGATCAAAAAAATAGAGATGAAGATCATGAGGATTATTGAACTCATTGTACCACTCCTGACCCATCATGAGCATAAACTTATCCCGTTCCTCAAGCATATTACGGAACTCATTAAGAGTCTTCAGGCACACCTGAATATATCCCACTTCCTTATCCGGGCGTGTCTCAATCCATTCTTCACCGAATAAACTGAGGTATTTGATCAAAGACGTATGGTCTTTGGGGAGTCTTTGCCATAGTTTGCTGTCAAAAATCACATGGTTGCCACGTAATGTTCCGTTTAAGGGTGTTTTTAGTAAAATATTATGATCTGTATATACTATGAAATTATACCCATTGTTTTTATACCATTTAGCTACAGATTCAGGGAAGTCATCGCCATCACTCCAAAATGTATGTGTATGGATGTTTCCACGCCACCACTTTGATTTGTCGGTTGTTTTATTACTACAGGATATTAATAAGAAGACGAATATCGCAGAACAAATAAGTCGAAAATATAAAACTTTGATATTATTCATATTAAATTTCAAGGTTCAACATATTATCATACATAATTATATAGTAACCGTAAATGGAACAATTAGTTATTATCTATCTCCCCGAGTGTGGTTATAATGAAAAAACTCCCATGTTTCTTCCTATTATAAACATCTGTCAGAATGGCATGGAAGTTTTTTCTGTTCATGTTAATTAATAATTAGGATTTTGCTGAAGTTTTGGATTATCCTGAATGGTTATTTCGTGTATTGGCCACAGGTAATCCCTGTTCGGATTGAATGTACGGGTTTGAACAAGCTGGCCTGTTCTGCTCAACACAGTAGCGTTCATCACTATTTCAGCTGTTTTCCATCTCCGGATATCAGTATAATAAAGACCTTCATTTGCCAGTTCGATCCTGCGTTCATGCCTTATAACCTGTCGCATCTGATCTTTTGACAATCCTGCTTCGATTTCCGGCATTCCAGCCCTGGTCCTTATCTGTTTCAGGGCTGCATAAACAGATTCATCAGGCCCTACAGCTTCGTTCTGTGCTTCAGCGTACATCAGAAGAACATCAGCATATCTCAGTACGATGAAGTTAATTTCGGAATTAAGTATTACAGACTGGGCAACATCGTCCTTATATGTAGTATATTTCTTAAAACCGAAACCTGTACTGAAATACTTGCTTTCGGGTACAATTCTTCCAAGGTACATATACCCGGGCACAACGATAGTTTTATGAAACCGCGGATCTCTGTTTTCCCAGGGATGATCAGGATCATAAAGAGGCGACTCCTGCATGATTTTACCGTCTTTCATCAGGTAGCTGTTAGCCAGATCAAGGGTGGGTGCACAGTTCATCTGAACCTCGAGAATATTATCGAAGCCATTTGTATATTCAGGAGTCTTGAATTGAATATCAAATATTATTTCTTTGTTAAATTCATTCTCAAGATAGAAAAGGGCTCTGTAATCCGAAAACAAAATATACTGATTCAGTTCCATCACTGATTTGGCAGCTGCTGCTGCTTCTGCCCATTTGCTTTCATACAGCAGGACTCTTGTCTTAAGGGCTAATGCAGCGCCTTTTGTCGCACGTCCTTTATCAGCACCCGAATAAGAAACAGGAAGAACAGATGCTGCATTGTCGAGGTCAGCCAGTACCTGTGTTAAAACCTCCTCCTTTGAATTCCTTGGCAGATCACTTTGTTCTGCAAAATTTGGTGCGGAAAGAATAAGCGGAACGCCACCGTAATAATTTATCAGCTTTGAATAAAAGAAAGCCCTCAGGAAATATGCTTCAGCTTTGATCCTCTGTTTAAGCGCATCGGTCATAACAACTTTATCAATATTATCGAGCAGATTGTTTGCACGGCCAATCCCCTGGTAGCAAACATTCCACTTATCCCTGAACCGGGTGTCATTCCCCGGGGTATGGTTCCCTGTGGCTATTGCGATTTCACCGCTCATATTATATGAATTGGGAGT
Organism: Bacteroidales bacterium; assembly: GCA_003501665.1. Taxonomy (GTDB): domain Bacteria; phylum Bacteroidota; class Bacteroidia; order Bacteroidales; family VadinHA17; genus LD21. The sequence goes on from DNOQ01000079.1 coordinate 14,285, forward strand.
GATATTATCCTCCGACATATTGGATGTCCCACCAATATGTGAATTTCGAAGGACAGCATAGCAGCCATTAATGGAAGAGATCGCCTGGCTTTCAGTCTGCCACCAGTTTGCTTCATTATAAGTGTCATTAGATACAGTTTCAAGCCAGCTTTCACTGCAGGAATAGAAAACGCAGAATAATAAAACTGCGATTCCTGTATTTATTATTTTTTTCATAACTGTAATCATTTAATAGTTAAAAGGTTACATTGCAACCTATTGAATAAATCTTAATTGTTGGATATTCGAAAATATCCTGCTGAGTAATATTCTTTTCCGGATCAGTAACCTTGTATTTAGAAAATGTAAGAAGATTCTGGGCATTTACATATACCTTTATCATGTTAATCCTGATCTTGTCAGTCAGAACAGTCGGAATTTTATAACCTAACTGCAGGTTCTTCAGCCTTAAGTAAGAGGCATCTTTAAGCCAGAAGGTAGAGTTCATTGCATTTATCTGTGTTCCTCTTTTGTACAGGGAGAGCCTTGGATACTTGGCCCCTGGATTTTCCGGAGTCCAGCTGTTGTTGAAATGTTCAATCGTTATTCCTGCGCCATTAAAAAGAGGCCACGATACATTATGCCAGGGATAAATATCAATATCATGGACTCCCTGGAAAAATGCACTTAGATCAAATCCCAAATAATCAACGCTGAAATCAAAGCTATAAGTAAATCTTGGGGTAGATCTGCCAAGAACCCTCATATCATTTATATCGATTTTTCCATCATCATTGAGGTCCCTGTATTTTATATCTCCCGGTGATGTAGCTGCATGCTGGAATGCATGATCTGCCACCTCTTCATCAGTCTGAAAAATACCAAGCGCCTCGTAGAGATACCAGGAATTAACAGGGTAATCTTCCTTAATCACTCTTATATTGCCGTATGAATTTGTTGTATATTGGATATTACCAGCAAGATAATCAACATTATTGTTGACATATGCCAGACTGGTTCCCAATTTATAAGTCAATTTACCTTGTGTATTAACGTGAGACACGCTTATTTCAAAACCCTTGTTTGACATTCCGTAAAGGTTTGTTATCGGGCCTGTCAGGTTACCAACCTGTCCCGGAACATTTATTCGTGCCAGAATGTCTGTTGTTTCCTTATCAAAGATGTCAAGCTCAAATGCGAGTTTATTTTTCCACAAACCCAGATCCAGTCCAATATTAGTAATTGTTGTTTTTTCCCAGGATATATCAGGATCAGAGAGTGTAGTTACGGCACTTCCACCCACAATTGTATTATTAAATGTCGTACCCTGGTTTATATTAATATTGTTAAGAAAACTGTAAAGTGAAATGCTCTGGTTTCCTAACTGTCCCCAGGAAGCCCTTAATTTAAGGTTGCTGATGGCCCGGATGTTTTTCATAAATGGTTCTTCATTGATACGCCATCCCAGAGAGAATGAAGGAAAGAATCCCCAACGGTTGCCTTTTGCAAATCGTGAAGATCCGTCGTACCTGAAGTTAAATTCAAACAGGTATCTGTCTGCAAAACTGTAATTAGCCCTTCCGAAATAGGACATCAGGCGTGATTCGGATGATGTTCCTCCGACATCCTTGTTTATAGTTCCGGCATTTAGCTCAGTCAATTCATTCCCCAGAAATCCTTCAATGTATGCGTCAAAATTTGAATTGTAAAATCTTTCCATGCTGAAACCAAGCAGCAGGTTTATATCATGGTGATCCGCGAGTCTTCTGTTCCAGTTAAGAGTCTGGAAAAAACTGTTGTTAAGATTGTTGTTATTAATGTTCTCCACACTCCTGTAGGTCTTTCCAACAAGCCGTGTATCCTGGGTTTTCGGATTGAAGAGTACCGACTCGGGTATAAAAGTATGAGTATTTCCATCATATTTTGTAACAGCAAAATTTACTTTATACTTTATACCAAGAGGAAATGTATACTGACCATACAAATTGACCATCGCCCTCTGGGTTTTAATTTTGCCAAATCCTTCTTTAACCAGAGCTGTGGGGTGATAAAAGACATTGTGACCGGGTGTTACCAGCCATACATCAGCCCACTGGCCATTCTCATACTGATAATTCGGCTGGATCGGCAGCGACCTAGCTGTATAATTCAGGACGTCCGATACTCCCAGATATGGTTCATGACGGTCCCAGTATGATCCGTTAATTATAGCGCCAAATTCCAGTTTGTCAGATTTTTTATATATAACATTAGAATTAATAGTATATTTCTTTGCATCTGTTCCCAGCATTACTCCCTCCTGATTCATATATCCAACCGAAAATGAGTAAGTTGTTGCTTCAGTACCTCCTGAAAGTCGCAGATTACTTTCATACATCGGGGCCATAGAGAACATAACGTCCCACCAGTCAGTATTGGAATACATTGCCGGGTCATTGCCTGTCCTGTATTCCTCAATCTGAGCATCGGTATATGGTTTAGACTGTTTCTCATTGACTGAAGCCTGGTTCCTGGCGATCATATAGTCCACTGAACTCGAAACCATTTTTGGAAGGTATGTAGTTTGTTGCCATCCAACATAATTATTGAATTCCACTTTCAGTTTTTCCCGTTTTCCTGTTTTTGTGGTTACAAGTATAACACCGTTTGCAGCCCTGTTGCCATAAATTGATGCTGAAGCGGCATCTTTCAATACTGAAATCGATTCAATATCGTTAGGATTCACATCTTTGAGATTATACTCAACACCATCTACAAGTACAAGAGGATTATTATTATTTAAAGTACCTATTCCCCTGATACGTATTGTTGCTTCATCCGCACCGGGCTGTCCTCCTGCCTGGTTAATGTAAAGGCCTTTAAGCCCCTGCAGGGCCTGGGTAGAATTTGTAAGCGGCCTGGCTTCAATGAACTCAGAGTTGGCAGTTGTTACTGAACCGGTCAAAGTCACTCTTCGCTGTGTACCGTAACCTATTACAACAACTTCTTCCAGACTGAGGACATCAGATTGAAGTATTACATTTATTACACTTCTTCCGGAGACAGGAATCTCCTGACTGCCGTACCCTATAAATGAAAAAACCAGTATACTGTTCTGGTCCGGTACATTAATTGAATATTTTCCGTTAACATCGGTAATTGATCCGAATGTGGTTCCCTTAACGAGAACATTGACGCCAGGCATCGGTTCTCCCGTCTGGCTGTCAGCAATTGTACCTGTAACTGTACTTTGTTGCTGCAAAGTCATGATTTCAGGGTTTCCATCACCATATACCTTTTTGATCCCCGGCATTATCAGGATCAACAGGATCAATAGAATGTGTCTGGATAGCAATTTGTTCAGAGGGCAATATGATCGTCCTCCGAAAGAGTTAGTTTTTTTCATAGAATTATTTATAGGTTAAATTAATAACACAAATTTACAAAATAAACCACAATTTTACAGCAATATTCCTTTTATGAAGTCTGTCCCGTAAGGATATCGCTGTTCTCTTTTCAGCATGGAGTTGGCAAGGTCGTTATTTGTAAATTGTTCTTTTTCCGGATCCCATTTCAGAAGACCCGGCACCTTCATTGCTATATGGCTGATAAGGCAGACTGTACACGAGCGGTGGCCGACCTCAACAGGTGATATTGGTTGCTTACGGCTTTTAATACATTCAAGCCAGTTGCCATGATGTTCTTTACTCTCATAAAGTTTGATCTCTGTATCTTTTATTACAGAGGTGAGTATTCCGGGATCGCTTGCATCCAGTTTTGTCTGGTGGGCATGTGAAACGAATATCCATCCTTCTTCTCCCTCATATTTAATGCCATAGGGATAACCTCCGCTTACATACATGGTAATACCATTTGCATAATCAGTTTTTACCATGCAATCGCCGTGCACATCCCATAGCCCGGATCGCGGAAACTCAGCCACAGCCTGAACCGTTACCGGGCCCGTATATTCTGTATCCATTCCCCATGCAGAATAATCAAAGAAATGTGATCCCCATCCTGTTATCATACCGGCTCCAAACTGTTCACAGCGTAGCCAGCCGGGACGGGAATAGTCATTTTGCGGATGAACCCTCATCTCGGTATAACAAACTTCCGGAGTTGATCCCAGCCACATATCATAATTCAGGGTTGAAGGAACTTTCATTTCAGGAGCCTCCGGTCCGGGAGGATCACCGGGCAGACCTATTTTTACAGAATGGATCCTGCCTATCCTTCCGTTGCGGACAAGCTCTGCGGCCCGTCTGTATTGAGGATCCCTCGAGCGGCACTGTGCACCTACCTGTAAAATAACGCCTTTCTTAGTAACAACATCACTTAAAAGACGACCTTCGGCGACCGTAAGGGTCAAGGGCTTTTGCAAATAGATATCTTTCCCGGCAAGTGCAGCTTCGATAGCCGGCTGTGCATGCCACTGATCAGGAGTGCTAATAATTACTGCATCGATTTCAGGATTTAGCAGCATTTCGTGGTAATCATCATATGACTTTACAGCCGCATAATTTGTACTGCCTGTTTTCTTTGCATAATAATCCTCTATAAACTTCTTTCCATCTGCCATTCGTTTCCGGTCAACATCACAAACGGCAATTACTCTTGCATCATCCAGTTTGAGGATATCGGGTAAATTATGTTCCCGGGCAATGCGTCCGCAGCCAATAAGACCTATATTGATCTCATTCACGGAAGCCTCTTTGCCAAAAACTGTAAAGGGGACAATTTCAGGCAGAACCATCGCTCCGGCTGTTACAGAAACAGCCTCTTTCAGAAATCTTCTTCTTTCCATTTATTTAAATTGCTTGAATTAATCAATCTTCAGTTAAAGATAGCAAACGTATCAGAATTATCTCATATCTTAACAATCAAAATAATTATAAATCCGGAACCTGTCAGACGGGATTAACGAGAAAGAAGAAATTTTACTGACAAGTGAGTTCGTATGCCAGGAAGGTATTTCTCTGCGATGGTTATCTTTGTACTTTCTTTCAAATGGTATTGTCAGTGATCATTCAGAACGGTGTTTTGATGATTTTTGAATGACTATAAATGTGACTGACGGGGCTATGCTTTAAGTATACTTAACATTTTTCACATAATTCAGGCAATATCAAATTCCAGGCACAGAATCAAAATATTTGCTGATGGCTGAAAGAGTACTAATATAATTATTCTTTTCAACGTATAATAAAGATAAAGTTAAGAGCCTGCAACATAAAAGGTCAAATAGTTAACAAGTGCTAAATACAACATAAAACTCGCTGCGAAATGAAGAAAATAGTTTGTAAAAGGGTTTTCCATGGTGGTGAAAATCGTGTAAGCATGAGGTTTCCCTATGACAGTAGTTTGATAAGGATTACGAGGAGCATTGAAGGAGCAAGGTGGAGCAGAAGCATGTACAGCAGGCATATACCTGGCAATGAGAAAATAATCGAGAGACTTGCCGGGCTTTTTGATGGAAAGGCAATTCTTGATTTATCTGCAATTATGCCTGTTTTACCGGTTGAAAGCAGGGTACATGAGGCTGAAGATATTAAAGGGAAGGACTTAGGAGCAGAAATTGTTTCAGATAAAGCGTTTCCGCTGCTTGGTGATAAAAGTAAAGCTGATATAGAAAGGTTCAGAAAGTGGCTGGAAGTTAACAGGTATCCGGAATCGACAGTCAGGACATATACCGGTATGATGTCAACTTTTCTGAAGTTTGTCAGTCCAAAGGAAGCTGAAGAGTGTAATTCAGAAGATCTTATCAGGATAGTTGATGAATACATATTACCGAACGGATTAAGTTATTCATTTCAGAATCAGATGGCAAGTGCAGTAAAGAAGTTTTACGGGAAGATATACAAGTAAGTTAGCATTCATGAAAAGTCGTACTCTTTGCAAATCGTCCGATGAAAAATTCTAATTCTCAAAGTTACTATTTTGCTTTGAGTGTTTCTTGATAAAATGAGACTTAGTCGAACAAAAAGCGATAAATTTGGCTTATAATACCCTTTGTGGATAAACTTCTGAAGACCTTGAAATTATATAACTGATGACCCTTTCACTCCATATTATAAGAAACCGAATAGTCCTTGTAAGTGCTTTATGCTTGATGGCGACTCTTTCTTGTGATAAAGAAACATATGAAATTGAGGTGACTGCAATTCCAGTTCCTGGAGTTGATAATTATAAAGCTCCTTGTCGAACACTTATAACAGTAAATGCTTGTGGTGTAAATGATATTGGAAATAATTTACCCTGGCTGAAAGATATTATTACAAAATCAATAGACGATAATACTGGCAACTATTGGGGAAGAATCTGGTGCAAAAAATATAATAACCAGTACTACATTGTAACAGATATGATGCTTGGTTCAGGAGGACTTGCATATCATACCTTCAATTGTGCAGGCGAATTCTCTCCAGTTAACGATATTCGTTTTTACAATTCGCTTTCAGAAAGAGAAATCGTTTGGAAAAGTAAATGCTGGTGGCAGTAATACCTAAAATGACTTAAACAAACACGAAATGCTAATACATAGGGCTTCACACGGTGCGTAGCACCCAGTGATGGAGCCCCGGTTGAACTAAATACCATAACACTGACCATTCTATGGGGATTAGACAGAAATTTGTGATGAATAATAGAGATGTTTTATGAGTTTTCCTTGATAAGGTAATGCCACTGAATGGATTAAATGAAGTTCTTCTGAATATTTTAAAGAAAAGGAACTATACAATGGATATGAGGATTAAGGCTGAGATTCTGTCCCCATGTGTGCAATATGCATATAGCCCCGCTTTCCGCAGCATAATGACTGTAACCAAATGATTGCAATGTGTCCCAAATGCTTGCAAAGAGGTGATTATAAAACCATCTGGTATCATAAAGGCAGATGTCATTGAGAGATTCAGGAACTGTGAAAACCAAATGGTAGTGCTTACAAGGGTATGCATTCCTTAGACGCTCTTCGACCCATAAAGCCTGTTTTGAGCACTGACATTTAGGACAGTGGCGATATTGACACCTTCTTCCAGCAGATGTGTTGCATAGCTGTGACGTAATGAATGAAGATTGACTTTTTTGGTAATCCCTGCATTTTTTCTGGCCTCATGCATAACCCAGCCTAGAGCATCGAGGCTATAACGACCGTCAGGCTCTTTACCATTGAAAAGATATATGTTTGGTTTTTCAAACTCCAGGTATTTTTTCAGTCCTCTGGCCATATAGTCTGAAAGAGGGACAATCCTGTCCTTTAAATATTTGCTTTGACGTATATGAATGGTTTTTCGCTCGAAATCAATATCCGGCATTTTTAGGTTGA
>DNOQ01000603.1 GCA_003501665.1 Bacteroidales bacterium
TCTTCAAGATATTTCTGAATTGCCCGTTTTAGAGGACGTGCCCCGTACGTTGCATCAAATCCTCTCTCTGCGATATAATCCCTTGCACCGGTAGCTATTTTAAGCTGGTAACCAAGTGATTTAACCCTGTCGAATAATCCCTGCAATTCAAGATCAATAATGTTGTTTATTTCTTCTTTTCCAAGAGAATTAAACATTATAATATCATCAATCCTGTTAAGAAACTCGGGTGCAAATGTTTTCTGAAGAGCTTTCTGAAGGATGCTTTTTGTCTGTTCGTCTCGTTTTTCTCTTTTTGCCTGGGTGTCAAATCCGATACCATGTCCGAATTCTGCAATCTGTCTGGTCCCGATGTTAGAAGTAAGTATAACTATTGTATTACGGAAATCGACCCTTCTGCCGAGGCTATCTGTAAGCTGACCTTCATCGAGTACCTGAAGGAGTATGTGAAAAACATCAGGATGTGCCTTTTCAATTTCATCAAGCAGTACCACGGAATAAGGTTTTCTTCTCACTTTTTCAGTAAGCTGGCCTCCTTCTTCATAGCCTACATATCCGGGAGGAGCACCTACAAGGCGTGAAACTGAGAATTTTTCCATGTATTCACTCATATCGATCCTGACAAGGTTATCAGTTGTATCAAAAAGGAATTTAGCCAGGACTTTCGCCAGCTGGGTTTTTCCGACTCCTGTCGGACCAAGGAATATAAATGTACCTATAGGCTTGTTCGGGTCTTTTAATCCGGCCCTGTTCCTTTGTATCGATTTTACTATCTTTTGTATAGCTTCATCCTGTCCGATAATACTTCCTTTCAGTTCATCTGCCATCTTAAGAAGCCTGGTACCTTCAGTCTGAGCGATTCTCTGGACCGGAACTCCTGTCATCATAGCCACAACTTCGGCAACTTTTTCGGCATCAACCGTTTCGCGATTTACAGAGAGTTCTTTTTCCCATTTCTTCTTTTCAAGATCGATCATTTCCAGCAGATCCTTTTCGCGGTCACGAAAACTGGCAGCTTTCTCAAAATTCTGGTTCTTGACGGCAGTCATTTTCTCCTTTTTGGTATCCTCAAGCTGTTTCTCAAGGAACAGTATCTTTTCCGGAACAACAATATTTGAGATATGAACCCTTGAGCCCGATTCATCCAGTGCATCAATTGCCTTATCAGGCAAATGCCTGTCGGATATATAGCGGGCAGTCAGCTTTACACAGGCCTCAATTGCTTCATCGGTATATACCACATTATGATGTTCCTCATATCTTTCCTTGATATTCTGAAGGATATTAATTGTTTCCTCCACCGTTGTCGGATCAACCAGTACCTTCTGAAATCTTCTTTCAAGAGCTCCGTCCTTTTCGATATGCTGCCGGTATTCATCGAGAGTTGTCGCACCTATGCACTGGATCTCACCTCTGGCAAGAGCGGGCTTGAGCATGTTTGCGGCATCAAGCGATCCTGTTGCACCTCCGGCTCCGACTATTGTATGTATTTCGTCGATGAAAAGAATTATATTATCATTCTTTGAAAGTTCATTAAGAATGGCTTTCATCCTTTCTTCAAACTGTCCCCTGTATTTTGTTCCTGCAACAATTGATGCCAGGTCAAGAGCCACCACTCTCTTGTGAAAAAGTACCCTTGAAACATTTTTTCTGGTAATTCTGAGTGCAAGTCCTTCAGCAATAGCAGATTTACCCACTCCGGGTTCTCCGATCAGTACCGGATTATTTTTTTTCCTTCGTGAAAGTATCTGGGCAAGCCTTTCAATCTCGCGTTCTCTCCCGACTACAGGATCCAGTCTTCCTTCCTCTGCAGCTTTTGTAAGATCAGTACCGAAATTATCAAGAACAGGCGTATCAGATGATGATTTAGTGGAAGAAGGAGAAGAAGATTGACCCTTTCCCGATGGGCCGAATCCCTGTCCTTCATCATCTTCATCACGTGGATAATCAGCCCGCGCCCTGGGTGATCCGGTTTCAACCATGCGTTTTACCGACTGGTAATCGACATCCATTTCCGAAAGAAATCTGGTAACCAGGGAATTTTCATCCTTAAGAATTGCCAGAAGAAGATGTTCTGATTCTATTGAAGTGCTTTTCAATGCTTTTGCCTCAAGATAAACGAGCTTCAGAATTCTTTCGGTACTTCGCAACAGCGGTATAATCTCATGATCGGCCACAGGTACAGGACTTTGAACTTTAATACTCTTCTCAAGTGAACTTTTCAGTCCCATAAGATCTATACCCTGACTGATAAGGATATCAACAGCAACCCCCTCACCGTCCCTCAATATTCCAAGAAAAAGATGCTCAGGACTTATATGACTGTTACCCAGCCGTATAGCCTCTTCCTTACTGTATCCAAGGATATCTTTTACTCTCTGTGAAAATTGTGAATCCATATTAATTATTGTCGTTTATCCTTCAATATCTGATACCGGTCAATCTGGCAGTTACCACAAGACAAAAGTACATATAAATGAAGGAACAAAGTTAAGATTATACAATTTTATAATATTGCAATATTTATGCCCAATTATGAACAACGAATGTTAAAAATTCACCACGGCAACAGGCTGAAAATAATTAAATAATGACTATTTTCGGGCATCAAAACCGCAAGTGGGTCTTTATTTAGTAATTAATTAATTATTAATGTCTTATGTCTGAAAGAGAGAGGGTGGTACAGGTAAATATTGAGGAGGAGATGAAATCTGCTTATATCGATTATTCGATGTCTGTTATAGTTTCCCGTGCATTACCTGACGTGAGAGATGGACTGAAACCTGTTCACAGGCGTGTACTTTACGGAATGTCAGAACTGGGTGTTCTTTCAAACAGGCCTTATAAAAAATCAGCGAGAATAGTAGGAGAGGTTCTTGGCAAATATCATCCGCATGGTGATTCTTCAGTCTATGAGGCCATGGTAAGGATGGCCCAGGAATGGTCTCTGAGATATCCGCTGGTTGACGGACAGGGTAATTTTGGTTCAGTGGATGGTGACAGTCCCGCTGCAATGAGATACACTGAGGCACGATTACAAAAAATTGCTGAAGAGACACTTGCTGATATAGACAGGAATACGGTTGATTTTCAGCCGAATTTTGATGATTCACTCACTGAACCGCTGGTTTTACCAACACGTATACCCATTCTGCTTGTAAACGGCAGTTCAGGGATTGCTGTCGGTATGGCAACCAACATGCCACCTCATAACCTTACTGAGATTGTGGATGCTACCATAGCCTATATTGAGAATCCCGAAATCACAACCGAGGGTTTGCTTAAATATATCAAGGGTCCTGATTTCCCGACAGGTGGGATAATATATGGAGAGCAGGGAATAAAAGATGCAAGTGAAACCGGAAGGGGAAGGATCGTAGTCAGGGCTAAAACAGAGGTTGAGTTTA
>DNOQ01000235.1 GCA_003501665.1 Bacteroidales bacterium
TGAAATTATGTGTTTCAGGTTCAGTAGCAAGGATGATGTTGTTTTCCATGGATCCGTTTGCTTCAAATAGACTTAACAGCGGTTTGGTCCATCTGATCCCGTCAGTTGATTCGGCATAGCAGGTTGTTTGCAGGGTTTTGTTGTCACGTAAGGAATGCTTGCCACGATAATATGCCCGGTAAAGATCTCCATCCTTAATGATCGTGATGTAAGTGCATGATTTGCCCTCCCATGGCTTATCAAAGTACATTACGGGTCCTTCATCGGTTGGTGAGTGAAGAACAAGGTTTGTACCTGAAAGTCTGTCAATAAAGTAATTATCAATAAATATCTCCCTTTTGGTACCTAATTCGATAACTTCATTATTATCGGGTTTGTTGCAGATAATAACTCCTATTATACCTGCTGCAAGCAGATATTTAATGAACAAATACATTTTATTAATTTAGAAAGTAATTGATACTATTAATTTAATACCCCGGATTCTGTACAATTTTTGGTTCAAGGCTTAAGATACTCTCACCTATTGGGAATAACAGCAGATAGTCTTTCCCTGCCTGGCTTTGTAAAGTTGGTACCTTCTCAAATGCTTTTCCAAACCTTACCAGGTCCCACCAGCGCTTCCCTTCATGTGTTAATTCAAAAAGCCTCTCCTGTAGTATTATTTCATCATTTTCGTCTTTGGTAGCATTAACGAAAATATGATTAATATAATTATCTCCATAAGCACGCTGTCTGACCTTGTTAATATCTGCTGAAGGATCCTGACCAAGGGCATTCTTGACTTCAGCTCGCAATAGCAAAATGTCTGCATAACGGTAGATTACAAAATCATCATACGCTTGTCTGACGTTTGCACTTATGATGCCGGGAAATTTCTGGTCAAGGTTGTACATCCGGGTTGTTTCCTCACCGACAGTTCTGAAGACTATAAGTACTGTTCCGGCTTTACGGCTGTCATCATCAATGAACTGATTGGCTACCAGATCTGATATTTGCCAGTATGTGCTTTTACCGCTAAATGGCAGGATCTTGTCGATCACGGCCTGATCAGTCGAAGGAGCAGAAGGAGCATTAATACCGGTTACTCCCCCGTAAATAGTGTGTGTTGGAGATTCATTCATCAGAAATTTCACAGCCATAATAATTTCCTTGTTACCTTTATTTGAATAGCTGAAAATATCTGAAAATTTGGGAAGTAATACGACATCGCTGGTTTCAACCTCATTTAATGCATTCAATGCTATAGTAAGATCAGCATTACCCCCGTTCAATCTTTTTGCCGTCCATAAATATACATCTCCTTTCATCGCATTGACAGCCGGCTTTGACCATATGTTTCTTCCGCTGGGAAAGTTATTATCAGGAAACAGGGAAAGAGCATCATCGATATCTTTTTTAATTAATGTGAATACTTCGGTCTGGGAGGATCTTTCCTTAAAAATTGTATTTGGATCATAACCCTCAGTAGGTTCGGTGACCAGAACAATATCACCCCATGTCTTAGCCATTGTGAAGTAAAGAAATGCCCTCATGGCATGAGCCTGTGCCAAAATTGATTTCTTCTGTGATTCGGAAGCAAAACTGATGCCGGGTACATATTTCAGAATTAAGTTTGCCGAATGCATGGTTGTATACATCCCTGTCCAGTCAGGGCCGGGATTACTCTTTGATAAAGAATTCAGAAATACCTGCAAAGCAACTGAAGGGTCCATACCGAAATTCTGAGTCCATATTTCGCTGCGTGCTTCACCCCATAAGAATAATCTTTCCGATGCTTCTGCCCTCATCTGCACATACATCCCGTATAAAGCTCCGTTTGCATCATTATCACTTGTCCAGAATGAAGCATTGGAGATCTGACTAATGGGAGACAGATTAAGATTATCTGTGCAGGATATTAGGGATAAAATTACTATTGATGGGCAGATCAGTTTTTTATATAGATTTTTCATGATCATTTGTATTTGGATTATTTAAAAGGTAATATTAGCGCCGAATATTATATTCCTCGGATTAGGATAACGGCCGTTGTCCGTTCCGCCCTCTTCCGGGTTTAATCCCGTAAATTTTGTAAGATACCCAAGGTTGTTTGCTGTAATATTGAACCGTAGGTTGGAGATATTAACCTTCTGAATAATACTCTTTGGCAGGGTATAGGACAGAGTTAATTCCCTGATGCACAAAAAGTCTCCCGGTTCATAGTATTCTGAATTTCCTCTCCAGAGATTTCTGCTCTGGTTCTGATCAGCCCAGTAATATTTTGGAATATCAGTTATATCACCCTGTTTTTGCCATGATCTTGTAACTGCTTTTGAAATTGCGTTCTGTCCTGAGAAGTTCCCGAGGACTCTGGCTTTTGTTTCGTTATAGATCATATGCCCAAGTGTAAAATCGAATCGCGCTATCAGATTTATCCCTTTATATGAAAGCGAATTACTGAAGCCTCCTGTCCAGTCGGGGTATGGATTACCCATGTAGATCCGGTCTGCTTCATCAATTATGTTATTACCATCCACATCGAGCCAGTTAACATCACCTCCATGTTTTGTCTTATCTGCCAGCGGTATTATATTATCGAGAGGGCCGGCGGCTGCTTCTTCGTCGGTTGCATAAATACTGATTTGCTTATATGCATACATATCTCCTATAGTTCCTCCTTCCTGCAAACCGCCAAGCCAGGCATATTTGCCTCTTTTTGGATCCCAAACATAAAATCCGCCAATCCTGTTGTTTTCGATGCCATTATAGGGTAGTTCAAGGATCTTTATCTTTACAAAAGATGCATTAAAAGCCACATCCCATTGAATCTGTGATTTTTCCGGCATGACCCGGGTATTAAGTTCAACTTCTAAGCCTTTGTTTTCAAGGCTTCCCAGATTTGTTAGTATGCTGGTGAATCCTGTGGTACGGGGTAATGACATGCTTGTTAACAGGTTATCGGTTGCCCTGCGGAAAACATCAAAAAGAATATTCACCCTTTCCCTGAATAATCCTATGTCCATTCCGACGTCAAAGGTATTTGACCTCTCCCATTTGAGTTCAGAATTTGCCAGCACAGTATTTTGTATTGCTGCAATACCATTGTATTTTGCACCTACAGCGTATGTTCCCTGTGCCTGATAAGCCCCAAGGCCGCTTATATTACCATTCACACCGTAGCTACCCCTGATTTTCAGTTTTAAAAGGTTCTCCGGTAAAATGCTCCAGAATTCTTCCTTGTGAAGGTTCCAGCCTATCGATACTCCGGGGAAGAATCCCCACTTATAAGAGGCTCCAAGGTTTGATGCACCGTCATACCTTGCATTAACAGATAAAAGATATTTCTGTTTAAAATCATAGTTGATTCTTCCGAAATATCCGTAAAGTAATAATTCGGATTCCGATCCACTTACTGAAACTGGTGTTGCTGATGCATTCAATGTTGCTATAAGATCGGTAGCGGCATCTCTACCCCCGGCGCTTAAAGCAGTGGATTGTGAGTCATAATAGGAAAAACCGGCTTTAGCTTCAACATTATGGACGCCACTTATAACTTTAGTGTATGTCAAAACGGCATCAGCTTGTTTCTCCTGCGAAACAGACCGTGATCCGCTTGCAGACCTTGTTGTATTGAATGTTGTTGGTCCGTCGTAATAAGATTTCAGAAACGATCTTGCATATCCACTGTTTCTTACAAGTGATATCTGCGGATCAAAAGACAGGCCTGGCAGAATTTCCCAATGAGTACCGAGGGCTATCGTAAAATAATCATAATCATTTGATGAATTGTACCTGCTGATATAATATGCAGGATTTCCGTTGGTAAATAAACGGCCAGGAGCCAGTGATCCGTCTTCAAATCTGTACTTGCGTGTCTGGGCTGTATTGATATTATTCTTGAATACGACTCCCACGTTTGGGACCTGATTGTTCTTTACATTTGAGAATAACAACCGGCCGAAAACCGAAAGATTATCCCTGACTTTGAGATCGCCGTTCAGATTTATGGAAAGCCTGGTATAGTCTGTGTTTATTGCAATTCCTTCATCATTAAGGTATCCCACACCAACGTTAAATGTTGCTCTGTCTGTACCACCTGATGCAGAGAATGAATGGTTATGGGAAAGCCCTGTTCTGAAAACAGTTTTCTGGAAATCTGTACCTTTGAAAATCAGTGTTTTAGTCGGATCAAGCGGGTCAGGTATTGTTTCCCAGATCGCACCGAACTCATCAGGCGGTTCAAGAAGTTTATGTTCATTATAAGAACTTAAATACATAGTCGTAAACCCGGTATTATTTGTGAAGTCGTTACCTGTCCCACCCGCATTTGCCTGTGTCAGGAATGCTAATACAGAGGGCACTCTGGCTCCGCTTGCAGCTATTCCCAGTCTCATAAAGTAAACAAAATCTTTTGCAGAAGCCAGTTCATAAAGCTTACCGACATTTGAAACATTAAAATTATAATTGTAATTGAATTGTGTCCTTCCGGCTTTTCCGGATTTAGTAACAACAATTACAACACCATTGGAAGCCCTTGCTCCATATATTGATGTGGCCGCAGCATCCTTGAGGACCTGTATTGATTCGATTTCGTCAGGATTCAGATCGCTGATACCCCTGATAACACCGTCGACTATATATAACGGAGCGGAACCATCAGGATTGGAGATCGAAGTGCCGCCTCTCAGAATTACACGAGGGGCAGCCCCGGGCTGACCTGATATACTCTGCACTCGTAATCCCGAAATATTACCCTGTAAGGCTGAAGTCACATTTGAATATGGAACATTCGAGAGTACCTTTGTGTCAAGTTTTGAGACAGAAGTAGTGAGCACTTCCCTCGACTGTTTACCGTAACCTATAACCACAACCTCTTCGAGACCCACCAGGCTTGCTGACAATGTCACATCGTAAATATTTGTACTGCCAATTGCAATTTCTTTGGATTCCATTCCTACGAATGAAAACAAAAGTGTCTTAGCGTCCGGAGGTAATGTAAGTGAATATTTTCCACCAATATCTGTAACAGTTCCGGTTGTAGTTCCTCGTACAACAACTGAAACACCGGCCAGGGGAGATCTGTCGATATCGGTAACAGTTCCCGTGATGGTTCTCTGTGCCAGGGCAATTCCGGTCCAGGCTATAAAAATCATCAGCGACAGAAAGATCTTTCTGGCGCCTTGTCTTTCTTTCTTTTGAACTCTTTTCATCGATTATTAGATTTATAAATGTTTTAGGGTTAAGAATTACACTAATTTAAAAATTGAATAGATCAGTTGAATATTATGTTGATCAGCATGCTTGAACTTGGTATAATCTATATAAATAAAAAATATTAAAAAATAAAATATGCCTGTGCCTGTATTTGCCGGATTTTTCTTTCCCGTCTCCACGCATACAATCATCTTACTGATATTTTAATGTTCTCCCTCATAATATGGTCCTCCACATGTAGGTGTAGCCCGATCAAATATGGCCAGTTCTTTAAACATCAGCCTTGCAATCTCTGAATGACCATCTCCGTCTGGATGCAGTGGGTCATTCAGCCATTCCTTGTAAACATCAGTTTTACCTTGCTGAAGAGTTTCAGACCAGTAAGAGTAATTATCCACCAGGATTATCTTGTTTTTTAAAGAAACAGATCGGATCACAGATACATAATCTGATAAGCGGATCCTCTCCGGAGCCTTTTCCGTAATGATTGGATTTGGAGTGTGAAGCACTGGTATGGCCCCAATATCTCTGATCTTTGCTGCGAGCATATTGAGATTCTCTTCAAATGATTTTATATCAATTCTTCCAGTTGCACAATCATTGGTTCCAATCATTAGTGACACGATATTTGGCTTGAATTGGCCGATTCTCCAGTCAAAATCTTCTGATATTACCCGGGTTGTATTGCCGCTTATACCTGTATTGATAATGATATCTCTTGTTCTGCCCAGTTCCCATCTGATCCTTTCGGCAAAAATTTCGGGGTATGACCTGTAACCATGTGTATGTTTTGCACCGTGAGTTATGCTGTCTCCTGTAAATAGCCATATAAGGGGATCAATCTTATTTTTCAGCTTCTCCGTAATTTTATCCCTGTCAGAAATTTCCTGCCCCCCCTGGCTGTCTGATATAAATGATTTTTGTCTTGATATAAGTGCAGGATAGGATGATAATAAAAATGGTGACGATAAAAGGATAAAAATTTTATTCAGAAATTTTTTTCTTGTAACCAGAACCTTTTTCATTTAATTATAATTTTTATCCTGCCTTAATTTTTAATCCAGTCAAGAGATAATCGGTTGATGGTTTCCTCACCATGACCTGTATAGCTTAATAGAACATGATCATCTGTAAAATGAATTGCCATATAGCAATAAATACCATCCGGATCATTTTCAATTGTTTTTATATTCTCCCATGTTTTAGCCTCGTCCTTTGAAATAGCAACGTTCAGAGGTGTACGATTCTGGTTGATACCATTATTGTTCCATGCCAATAATAAATTGCCAGTCGACGGTATTCTTTCAACAGATGCTGGCGAACGGGGTGAGATAATATTGCTCTTTTCAGAAGGTCTCCATGTTTCTCCCATATCTTCAGAAACGGACATATACTGAACACCAGCATCTGTCCGCATAAACATAAATATTTCCCCATTCTTCAACTCAACCACTCCCGGTTCCTGAGTCATGACACTATCCGGATTGGGTACCTCCCGACTCGAAAGCCAGCTCCGGCCATTATCATCGGAAAAATAACAAAAGATTTTGCCGGTCCGGCTTTTCTGGCTATATTGTTCTCCGTGATAAGCAACAGGCATTAAAATCCGTCCGCTCTTCAATTGAATTACACGATCGTTATTTAATACAAAATAACCATTTTTATCAGTTATACATTGAACAGGTTCATTCCATGTTTTTGCTTCATCTGCAGAAATACGCATCATGGGAATGCAATCTGATTCCGAATTCTTTCTAAGATAAAACAAGGCTATTTCTTCGTTTTGTAATCTGAGCAGAGAGACTGACATGACATTTAAAATACCCTCCTGCTTAACAATAATTTCGTCTTCATTGCTCCAGGTTTTTCCATTATCAGTTGAATAACGGCTTGCCAGATATGCATTCCCGAAATCACCTTTACTCAGAAAATGTGTATATACAAATATAATCCTGCCATCTTTCAATGTTATAAAATCTCCTTCACTATTCCGTGGATTATCAGGCCCTGGTTTAAGCTTAAGAACGTATTCCATATCCTTTGGTGCGTCCTTGCTTTTTTTGGAGGATCTGTTAATACAATTCTGATTTATTATCAAAAAGAAAGAAATGATTGATAATAAAGCTGCTTTAAGAAAAGCAGTACCCCCCATTTTTCTGCTGCAGGATAGTGAATGATATAGTATTTGCATAAACTACTCAGTTCTATAAAGCCACTCAACAGGTATTTTTTTTAAGGTCGTTCCAACAGAAGACCAGTCGAAATAACCGATAAGTATATCATTTTTATCATTAAAATGAATTGCCGTATAGCAGTATGAACCATTGGGATCATTTTCAAGGATCTTGTTGTTAATCCATGTTTTTCCTTCATCCTTTGATATGGCAATATTCAGTGGTGTACGTTTCTGATCAACACCGTTATCGTTCCAGACAACAATAAGATCCCCAGTCGAAGGAATCCGTGCAATTGAAGCAGGTGAGCAAGGCGATTTAAGATTTCCAGGTTCAACCGGGCTCCAGGTTTCTCCTTTATCCTTTGAAAAAGAAAAATACTGTACTCCCGCAGTTGTGCGAATGAACATCATTATATCTCCATTCTTCAATTCAATTAAGCCCGGTTCCTGGGTTACAATATTTCCANNACTTCGGCGCTAGGAGTCCATGTTCTTCCATTATCATCCGAAAAATAAGCCCATATACGTCCGACATTATGAAACGTCTCATCTCCCGGTATTCCGTGCATGGCTACAGCCAGCAAGAGCCTCCCGTTTTTGAGCTGTATAACCCGGTTATTATTTAGAACGAAATATCCCTCTTTATCAGTTATACAGGGTCCTGCCTCACTCCATGTCCTTGCTTCATCATTTGATATCCTGATCATGGGAATACAATCGGTTGTGGAGTTTTTCTTTAAATAAAAGAAGGCTATTTCACCATTCTGTAACCTCAGCAGTGATACCGACATCACATTCATGGTTCCCTCCTGATCAATTATCTTAACATCCTCAGAAGTCCATGTTTTACCTTTATCGGAAGAATATCTCCCGGCAAGGTAAGCATTTGCATGATCACTGCTCGAATTTCCGGTATAGCGGGAATATATATACAATATTCTGCCATCCTTAAGGGTAATAAAATCACCCTCACTGTTCCGAGGATTATCCGGGCCTGTTGTGAGTTTCAAAACATCCTCAGGTTCAATGCTCCCTCTCTTACTGTCAGAAGATTTGTTCCTGCAGCCAATTATTGAAACAATTAAAATACACAATACCAGAAAAATTAATTGGCTTTTCCTATTTTTTTGCATAACCTTGTTATTCTTAAGTTTAATCTATTACTTTTTTTCTTTTCCTTCTTACTTCTTACCCTGAGCCCTGAGCTCTGAGCCCTNNCCCTGCGCCCTGAGCTCTGAGCCCTGCGCCCTGAGCTCAGTTTTCGCCTATTTATATATCCAGTCCAGGTCAAGCCTGGTTATCTGTGTAACAGCCAGAGATGTGCCTTTTGGCCGGTTGCCGGCACAGTGACCCAACAGTACGTTCTTTTTTGTGAAATGAATAGCAGTATAGCAATACCAGCCGTCAGGATCATCTTCAAGTATTTTCATATTTTCCCACGTTTTTCCCTCATCTTTTGATACTGCTATATTAAAAGGTGTACGTTTCTGATCGGTACCGTTATTATTCCAGACCAGCAGCAGATCACCGGTTGAAGGTATCCTTTCAATGGAAGCAGGGGATCGGGGAGAAATAATATTTCCGCGGCTCGCAGGACTCCATGTTTCTCCGCTGTCTTTTGAATAGGAAACATATTGTACGCCTTCACCGGTACGCATGAACATGAGAATATCTCCATTTTTCAGCTCAATCACTCCCGGTTCCTGCAGTATAATATCTTCAGGATTGGGCACTTCCTTTACAGCTTTCCAGTTTCTTCCGTTATCATCCGATATGTAGCAGTACATCATTCCTTTTGCTGATGAAGGGCCCCATACTCCTCCCGGACTTATATGCAGGGATACCGGCATCAGGAGTCTTCCATTCTTCAGCTGAACTACCCGGTCATTATTTAAGACAAAATATTCTTTCCTGTCAGTAATACATTGAACAGGATCACTCCAGGTTTTTGCCTCGTCGGTCGATATTCTCATCATCGGAATGCAGTCAGATGCAGAGTTCTTCCTTGCATAGAATAATGCTATTTCACCATTTTGTAATCTCAGGAGTGATATGGACATTACATTCATATCACCTTCCTGTCCGACCACTTTCTCATCTTTCTGTGACCATGTTTTCCCTTTATCATCAGAATAACGGCTTGCCAGATAGGCATTTCCAAAATCACCTCCGGATGCTCCCGCAAAATGACTGTATATAAAAAGGATCCTGCCGTTCCTGAGTGTAATGAAATCTCCTTCGCTGTTTCTTGGATTTTCAGGACCGGGTTCGAGCCTGAGAACAATTTCCCTGCCATCATACAGTCCTTTGCTGCTCATTGAAGTGGTTTTACAACCATGGAAAATAACTGCCGGGAATAAGAAAATAACAGCTGATATGGTAAAAGGCAATATACTTTTCATGAGATCAGGTCCGGATTTAATTATATTATATCGTTTATATTTAATAACCGGGATTTTGAACAACTTTTGGTTCTATGCTTAAAGTTGCCTGAACAATCGGGAATAATAAAAGGTGATTCTGTCCGACCTTATCCTGAAGTGATGGTACCAGCTCAAATGCCTTGCCAAACCTCAGAAGATCCCACCAGTAACGGCCTTCAAAGATCTTTTCCAGCATCCATTCTTTAAGAATTGCGGCATCGTTCTCTTCTTTTGTACCGTTCACGAAGGCAAACTGGGGAAAATAGTCCCCGTATGCCCTCTGTCTGAGCTTATTGATATCTTCGGTTGGATCCTGACCCAGTGCGTTTTTGGCTTCTGCTTTCATTAATAGTACATCCCCGTACCTGTATATAATGTAATCATCATACCAGTATCTCTGTCCCGAGACAAAAGTTCCGTCGAATTTGACCTGAATTGCAGTATAGTAGGTCTTTTCTCCGGAGGGATATATCGGGACATAAGTGTAAATCTCCTTGAAACTGGCATTTCTGCGTTGATCCATCCAGCTGAATGAGCTTCTGATATGGGGCTGAACCTGGAGGTAAGTGTATCCCCGTCCTCCGGAAAGAACAATTTTGGTGGAGTCATCAAGCTGATTGCTGCCTGGCATAGCCTGAGGATGAATGAAACTCTGATCATACGGGCCGCATTCTCCGGATTCCTGATCCATATATCTTACAGCAAAGAGGATTTCCTTGTTGCCTTTATTATCATAATCAAAAACTCTTGAAAATGTTGGTAAAAGAGTGATGTCACTTGTCTCTATGTCGTTCAATGCATTCAGTGCTGCAGTAAAATCAGCATTTCCTCCGCCTAATCTTTTGCCTGTCCAAAGATAAATATCTGCTTTAAGAGCATTGGCTGCAGGTTTTGACCACACAAACCGGCCATTGGGATAGTTATTATTCGGGAATAGAGTAATTGCATCCTGGATATCCTTTTTGATAAGGGTAAATACTTCTTCGACCGTTGCTCTTTCTCTTTGTGATTTTTCCGAATAACCTTCGGTAGGTTCAACAACCAGTGGTACGCCACCCCAGGTACGGACCATTACAAAATAGCAATAAGCCCTCATAGCGTATGCTTGTGCCAGAATACTATTTTTATTATCTTCACTCGCGAATGTAATTCCGGGGACATATTTCAGTATCAGGTTCGCATCATGTATTACGGTATACATTGTTAACCATGTTGGCAAAGGGGATGATGCATTGAGTGTATTCCTGTACAAAGGACCATGTTCAATAGGCTCTCCGCCGACACTTGGGCCGAAATCATTACTTCTCAATTCCCCCCAGAAAAATCTGTTTGCAGTTGTATTCCTGAATCTGGAATACATACCGTATAAAACTCCGTTTGCATCATTCTCAGTTTTCCAGTACGAACCGACAGATATCTGGCTTACAGGTTCTAATTTAAGACCTTCAGTGCATGATATAATCAGAAACGAAGCTACAGGAAGGAATATCAGTATTTTAAATATATTTTTCATGATGATTATTTTTGAGGTTTTAAAGATCTCACATCGATTTAAGCTATATTTTAAAGTGTCATGTTTAAACCAAATATGATGTTTCTCGGGATAGGATAACGACCATAATCTCTTCCGCCGAACTCCGGATTCAAACCGGTAAATTTGGTGAAATAGTGAAGGTTATTACCGGTGACATTGATCCTCAGGCCGGAAATTTTAACCTTCTGCAGAAGATTTTTTGGCAGGTCGTACGATAAGGTTATTTCCCTCACAGCCAGAAAATCTCCACGTTCATAGATAAAAGTATTACCTCCGTTCGCACGGTATATTTTATTGCGTACCTGCTGGTCAGCATAAACGAATTGAGGGATATCTGTAACATCTCCCTGTTTTCTCCACGATCTTAGAAGCTCTGTTGAAAGTCCGTTATCTCCCTGGAATTGTCCGATGAGTGACCCGCGCATGTAGTTAAAGATTGTCTGGCCAACAGTAAAGTCGGTACGGATAAACAGGCTGAAGTTCTTATACATTAACGAGCTGGAAATACCTCCTGTAAGGTCAGGATAAATATTTCCTGCATAGACCTGGTCTTTTGTAGTGATACGCCCATCACCGTCAAGATCAGCAAGATTAATATCACCGCCGTAGCATTTCTTGTCGGCTATCGGAGTCAGATCATCGATCGGAGCATTTGCTGCTTCTTCATCTGTTGCATAAACACCCAGATATTTGTATGTATAGTAATCACCCATAGTGCCTCCTTCCTGTAAACCTCCTTTCCATACATATGCACGTGCTTTTTCATCCCATACCTCCACTCCTCCGATACGGTTTCTTTCAACGCCATTATACGGGAGCTTAAGGATCTTATTACTGACGGTTGAAATGTTAAAAGATGCATCCCACTGAAGCTCAGATGTTACAGGCAGGATACTTGCATTTATTTCTATTTCAACTCCCATGTTTTCGAGGCTGCCCAGATTTGTTAATGTGCTGGAAAACCCGGTTGAGTGGGGTAATGCCATGCTTGCCAACAGGTTATCTGTGACACGGCGATATACATCAAACATAAGATTGATTCTGTTGTTAAAGACACCCAGATCCAATCCGAAATCCAGTGTATTGGATTGTTCCCATTGGAGTTCATTATTGGCCATCACAGTGTTCTGTATCACGGCAAATCCGCCGTAACGGCCTCCAACAGCATATGTTCCCTGTGCCGTATATGCACCAAGGCCGCTTATATTTCCATTGACCCCATAGCTTCCCCTGAGTTTTAATTTAAGCAGGTTTTCCGGTAACATGCTCCAGAATCTTTCCTTATGAAGGTTCCAACCTACTGAAATACCTGGGAAAAATCCCCATTTGAAATTGTCCCCAAGATTGGAAGCGCCGTCATACCTGGCATTTACGGAAAGGAGATATTTCTGTTTATAGTTATAATTGATCCTTCCGAAATATCCGTAAATAACCTGCTCAGATTCCGCACCGCTTACTGATACAGGTGTTGCTGCTGCATTTAAAGTGGGTATCAGATCGGTTGCAGCATCTCTCCCGGAGGCACTCAGACTGGTCGAATATCCGTCAAAATATGAAAAGCCCAGCTTGGCTTCCAGGTTATGAGCATTCAAAAAAGCTTTGGAATATGTAAATACTGCATCAGCCTGTTTTTGCAGATACTTTGAATAGGCACCGCTCGCATTACGTGTAACAACATATGAAGTCGGGCCGTTCCAGAAAGCTTTTTGAAAATTCCTGCTATCTATGGTTGTCTGCCACCATGAAACCTGGGGATCGAATGTCAAACCAGGCAATATTTTTAACTGTGCCCCGGCTACCATTGTTAAATCGTCCTCAATTCTTTTATCTACGCGGGTGTTTAAATAATATTCGTTGTTTGCCAGACTTGAACTTTGGCCGGGAGCATAAGTGCCATCTTCGAATTTATATTTTGCTGTCGGGGGTAATCCCTGAGACCTTCCAAAAGTGCTTTCAGCGGAAGGATTATTATCATGGCTGTTCTTGTACAAAACACGTCCAAAAAATGACAGTCTCTCATTCAGTTTAACTTCACCATTAAGGTGCCCCGTGAGTCTTCTGTAGAAAGTTGTAATAACTATCCCGTCGGAATTCATATAGCCCAGGCCCGCACTGAATGTTGCCCTGTCTGTTCCTCCTGATGCAGTTATTGTATGATTCTGTGTTATTCCTGTCCTGTATGTAACATCCTGGAAATCAAAATTACTGAAGATTATCGTTTTGGTAGAGTCAAGGGGATCGGGCATTGTCTCCCATCCCTCATTTAACTTATATTGGTTTTCAGTTGAAAGATATTGGACAGAATATGCAGTCCTGTTGGTAAGATCATTCCCCGTACCGGCGCTGGTCGGACCGGTAAGCATAGCAAGCTGTGCCGGTTTATTTCCCCAGGTAGCAGAGCGATAGATCCCAAGCCTTTGGAAGTAAATATAATTTCTTGCATCCAGGAAATCATATTTTTCAACGTTATTGGATATGGTGAAATCATATTTGTAATTAATCTGGGTCTTTCCCGATTGCCCTGATTTTGTTTCAATAATAACAACCCCGTTGGAAGCTCTGGCTCCGTAAATAGATGTTGCCGCGGCATCCTTCAGTACCTGTATCGATTCAATATCGGACTGGTCAATGTTATTAATATTGGTGCGGATAACACCATCTACAATATAAAGAGGAGCTGCACCATCAGGGTTATTGATCGATGTGCCGCCACGGATTATAATACGGGGAGAGGAGCCGGGCATTCCGGTAACTGTCTGAACCCTCACTCCTGATAATGTACCCTGTNNCCTGTAATGCGGATGCTACATTCGCAAAAGGTACGTTGGCAAGCACTTTTGTGTCAAGCTTGGAAATAGAGGTAGTTAAAACTTCCCTTGAGGTCTTTCCGTACCCTATCACCACTACCTCTTCCAATCCTACAAGGCTTTCTGTCATTATTACATCATAGACGTTACTGCTGCCGATAGCAATTTCCTGAGATTCCATACCGACGAAAGAAAAAATAAGAGTCCTTGCATCTGAAGGAATTGTTAGTGAGTACTTGCCGTTTATATCCGTAGTTGTTCCTGTAGTTGTCCCTTTTACAACAACTGATACGCCTGTAAGAGGGGATTTGTCAATTCCTGTGACCGTACCTGAAATAGTCCTTTGTCCCAGGATGAGTCCGCTGCTTACCATATAAATCATAAGAACAAGAAGGACCCTTCCGGTACCTGAAAAAACCGGATAGTTCCGGTTTTCAATAGCTTGCTGTCTTTTCATAGATTAACAGATTTTAGAATTAAGATTCATTTTAGGGTTATCTTTTAAATAAGTATAAGTTTGTTTAAAAATGCTTCTTTTGATAGAATATCCACAGGCTAAATTAACAAATTCAAACAAAAGTTACAAAAAAGTTACAAAAAAAAATTACAAAAAAAGATAATTAAGTATAAAACGTAATTAATTAAGTATTTATGACATTAGTTATTAATCTTGGAACATACTTAGTTCTAAAAATTAATTTTATGTATGTTTATCATATCACTTTTTAAAGATTTTGTTTATGTTGAAATGTGATGGATTAAAGAATTTGATGTTCAGTTTGTCAATGGGGTCAATTATTTGTACTGCAGAGTTTTACCATAATCCCGGGGTTGAACTGATGTATAATTTGAATGTTGTCGGGGTAGATAGCATTAGTTTTGGATTAAGGCGGCGGGCTCTTCCTGAAGAATCAATCAGGGTTTTTGAACCTGTTTTTATCAGGCAGTCTCCCGGCAATGAGGCAACATTGATCGATACAGGAAATGGTATAATTAAGATCTTTTATATAAACCGGCCAAGAACAGCTGATAAGATGATGTCAATAGCTTCTCACGATAACGGTATTACCTGGAACTACCCGGAAATGGAATTCTCTTTGCCCGGTGAAGCCTATTATGCAAATAATCTTGTAAAAGGTATAAATGGTGAGCTTCACTGCGTTTTTCATATCTGGGGAAAAGGAGATAATGGTTATAACGGCCGGCATCTGGATCTGTATTATTGCCGTAACGAAAGCAATGGAGACGGATGGACCAAACCAAAAAAGATCTATGATGGTTACGTGGGCTCTATCAGAGGATTTATTCATTTAATAAATAACAGGCTTTTGCTTGCCTTTGCACGGGCAGTGCCATCGCGTAATCAAAAGCCTGCAGGCAATGTTCAGGATTTTGGCTGGAATGAAATAATCTCAATGTATTCAGATGATCTCGGCGAAACATGGTTTTCGTCGGAAAATGGCATCAACATTCCTGTAGAGAGCACACAGGTAACCCGTTACGGTGGAGTCGAGCCTGAGATTATTGAACTGAACGATAAAAGAGTATGGATGCTGATCAGGACCAACAAGGGTTCTCTGTATGAATCATTCTCTGAAAATTACGGGATTACATGGCTTCCCCCGAGACCGACACATTTTTTTTCATCAGATTCGCCTGCTGATTTACTGAGGCTGAGCGATGGCCGGATAGTAATATTATGGTCGGGTAATCAACGATGGGATGATGACAGAAGCTATGCCAATGGAGGCCGGGAGGTTTTGCATGCCGCCATTTCGTCAGATGATGGGGTGTCTTGGAAAGGATACCGTGAAGTTTTGATAAGCCCATCCGGACATTTTGTGATAAAGAGAGATATTGGAACTGCTTATCCTTCAGCGATTGAGACTAACGAAGGTAAAGTGTTGTTTGTTTCGGGACAGGCGGAGGAGAGAGCGGTGGTTATGTTCGATCCCGACTGGCTTCAAAAAACTTCTGCCAGAGATAATTTCAAAGAGGGTCTTGTACAATGGACATTGTTCGGGGCTGACACAGCGACCGGAATTTCACCATTACCCTCAGGGGAAAAAGGATCGGCATTGCTTATTACCAAATCTGTCAGTAACAGAAATCATGATACAGAAGTAATCTGGAATTTTCCAATGTCGCAAAAGGGAATACTTGTTATCAATGTTTTAAGGAACAGAGGAAGTAAAGGAATAAATATTGCTCTTACCGATCATTTTTCAGTTTCATACGATACACTGGCGTCTGAAAAAGGTGTTTTCTCATTTTCTGCAGGAAGTGAAAAGGATGCAGAAAAGACTAAAAATCTCAGGATCAGAATTAAATGGGATTGTTTAACTGGAAAAGCTTTAGCTTATATTGATAATAAGCTGCTATGCGGACTTGATTTCAGAAGAATATCCGTCGAAGGGTTAAATTACCTGAGGATGGGAATCCCTGGTTCTGAACCTGATCCTATGGGATATTTTATAAAATCAGTGAAGCTTATTCCGCTTAAATGATCTTATATTTCTTT
>DNOQ01000402.1 GCA_003501665.1 Bacteroidales bacterium
ACGTTTAATAAAGATCGACTCACATAAAATCGAGTACCTGCTGATAAACTTTTTTATTGCTGTGCAGTCATTGATTCTCCGGAAGAAACGTCACTACCAGTCCATGGGAGTAAAAATAGATGATATTGTCGGGAATGTTCAACACTTCTCCGAATCGGTTATCCCCCAGTACCGCAAGAAGCGTGAATATTTACTATCATTACTTGCTAAACATGAGGTCGATAGCAACAATCCGTACAACAAAAGAATATTTAAAAGAATTGACCGGGGGAGTTACCTGCTAAATCCAGGATTACAAATCCTGTACGATGAAAAATGGATATCTGTAAGCAGTATCTCAGATAATCAGGATATATCTGAAGATGAGATTATTAAACACTCAATTGAAAAACAGAATAAAGAGTGGGAAGAATATCGTAAGAAATTTGAAAAGGAAAGAAAAAAAAGGGAAAGATGGGACTGGTGACATAACTTAAAAGTCCTGTTCAGTTCCTGGTATTTAAGATGAATATAATTAAAATTTGTACTTTTAAACCCATGTAACTAATTCTTTATGATAATTAACTCAATATCTGACAATCAAAAGAGTGTTGAGGGATTATTATATCTGGACAATTCTCCTGTCCGGATAGTTATTAAAGACGATAAAATATTCAATATCACTAAGATAGAAAAATTACAAAAACAATATCATAATGTATATATTGCACCCGGTTTGATCGATAACCAGGTCAATGGCTATATTGGGGTATCATTTGTTGATACTGGTTCAGAACTAAGTATTGAAGGAATATATAATATAACTAATGCATTCTGGAAGGTTGGCGTTACGACATATTTGCCAACTCTTACAACTAATGATCGTAATATTTACATTAAGAATCTTGCTTTGCTGAATTCTGCAAAGAATGATAATTTAACACGAGGTAGTATTGCCGGGTTTCACATGGAAGGTCCTTATATCTCTTCAACAGATGGATACAGGGGTGCACATCCGCTAAAGTATATTCGCAAATCTGACTGGAATGAATTCTCCATATTATATAATGCATCAGGAGGAAATATTCTTCAGGTCACTGTGGCTCCGGAAATTGAGGGCGCTATGGATTTTATTTCCAGATGTATAGCAAATGGTATCAGGATTGGTCTCGGTCATCATAATGCACCTGCGGTCCAGATTGCTGAATCTGCAGATCGGGGCGCAAGGATCGTAACTCATCTGGGTAACGGCCTCGCCAATACTATTAACCGTTATCAAAATCCACTTTGGCCACAACTTTCTGACGACAGATTACTCATTAGTATCATTTGTGATGGATTTCATCTGCTTCCTGAGCAGATTGTTGTTTTTTACAGGGTAAAGGGTAAAGATAGAATAATTATTACTACTGACATGAGTAATTTTGGCGGGTTATCTCCCGGGTATTATTTAAATGAGATTGGAGATACCATACAGGTTACACATGAAGGGGCAGTGATTTATCCGGCAGTAAATGGACTTAGCGGTGCCGCCGCACCACTAATAAAAGGTATAGGTCATGTGATGAAAGTTACAGGTTGTGATCTTGCTTCTGCAATTCAAATGGCCAGTACAAATCCTGCACGTTTTTATGGTTTGAGCGACAGGGGTGAAATCAAGCCCGGAAAAAGAGCAGATATAATACTTTTTACATTGAATAATTTTGTGATCAATATCATTAAGACTATAGTCGCAGGTGAAATAGTCTATGATTCAGAGAATTTTTATAGCAATTAATTCTTACGCGTTCTGTTGTTGTTAATTATTTTAAAGATAACTGCGTTACGAGATGAAGTATTAAGTAAATTCTTGATCATTATAACCAGTATCACTTAGATTTTTGATTAATTTGTATTGAATTGTTAATATGAATTCTTTGAAAATGATTTTCAAGATGCAAACGCATTTTTTGTCTGAAAGACTTCGGGTTACCCGATTTTAAGGTGTCAACCAGTTGTCTGTGTGTAACATGATGTTTGGCCGGGAAATTGCCGATTAATATTCTTTTCCGATATACATATCCTACAATTGGAAGAAGTAAGGTTTGAAATTGCATCAAGTATTGATTACCGGTCATTTGATATAGCTTACTGTGGAACAATTTCTCATGGTCAAGCCCGAAAATAATATTATCTGTCCTTTCCGGCTCTTTATCGACAATCTCGTAAAGCTCATCAATGTCTTCAGGTTTCATTCGCAGGAAAATCAGGTCTGCCATTCCTATTTCTAATATCAGACGCATCTCGAATATGTCAAGTAACGTTTTTTGATCAATGATTTGTGGGATCATGCCCTTTTTTATCAGGTTAAGAAAGTCCGGACTTTTTACAACGTTACCTCTGTGTTTTATCGATTCGATAAGACCAACAGTTTTCAATCTGTTAAGTGCTTCTCTTACAACAGTTCGACTGACTCCCATTTTCAAGGCTAATTCAACCTCTTTGGGAATTTTTGTTCCAACGTGCATACTTTGATTATCCAGAAATTCTATCAGGCTCATTTCGACTTTGTCTACCAAAGTACTTTTATCAATTATATGAATTCTGTTAAGTTTCATCAGAATGAATTTTTAGATGAGATAACCCTATCGGCAGTATGGTTGGAGAATTATTCACTTTTTTGTTTACCCATTAAGGTTATTTGATTGTAAATAACAAATAATAATCTTTTATGTGAAGATATGAGAATTAACTGCTAATGGTAAATCTTTTCAACTTCTATGTGCTGTTTGGTCTTCCACGACTGAATTGCTGCCTCTAAAACAATCATCGATTGCAGTGCATCTTCAGCGGAACTTTCCGGAGTACGTTTTCCGGCTATAACATCAAAAAAAGCCTGATGTTCTCTTTCATATAGCATATCACGCTCAAATTCAAACATTTCCTTTGATACAACTTTTTTATTACGATCACCCAGGTATAGGATATTTGCAATCAAGTCATAGTATATCCAACCCAGGTCTCCCAGAAATTCAAAATGGTATCGGTCAGGATACTGGACATAGTTCAGATGAATACTGGCAGTAAGAGGTCTGTTATAATCCAGTAATAAAGTCATTGAATTGGGATTGGACTTTAGTTCCAGGTTCCCACCCATACTTCCGGTAGCATAAACTCCTGTCGGATTTGTACCCAGTATCCAATATAATAGATCTGGTTGATGAACATAATCCATAAGTAAAGCTGCTTCAGTATCAGCCTGGTATCTGGAACGTGAATTCACGAGAGTTCCATAAGTTCCAATGTGAAAATGGGCATAAATAATCTCTCCTAACTGACCGCTCCTGATGATCTCTCTGGTTTTTAAAACACCAGGATGAAAATGGTTGGAGAACCCATAAACAAGAACCCGGTTTAAGTGATTAACAGCATTTAAGACCTGCAGTGCAGTATCCAGCCTGTCCGACATTGGTTTCTCACAAAGTACGTGAGCTCCGGCCTCAAGGGCAAGAAGTGTTTGTTCAGTATGGAATTTATTTGGCGAAGCGATCAATACCATATCAGGTTTTGATTCAAGCATTTGGACAAAAGAATGATGTTTAGGCAATGGCCCTGTCTCTTTCAAAGCATCACTTAATGAATGAGGATCCGTATCACATAATTCAACCGAAATATCATCCCTCCCGGCCAGCAACCGGGCATGTCTCTTACCGATAGAACCTGTGCCTGCTACAACAATCCTTTTTTTCATTTCCATATAGTAAATCCCCCATCCACTACTAAATTATGACCCGTAACATAATCTGAAGCCGGTGAAGCAAGAAACAGAATGGCACCTTTAAGATCTTTTTTATCAGTTCCCATTCTTCCAAGAGGTGTCCGGTCGCTGTAATCCCGGTAAAATCCCTGAGGTAATTCCCGTGGTCCGAATCCGCCCGGTGAGATAGCATTTACATGAACACCTAAAGGTGAAAGCAGACCGGCCAGATCCCTCGTCATACCAATAACTCCGGCTTTAGCTGCTGAATAATCAACAGGTTGTCCTTTCATGTTATTGCGTTGGTACATTCGGCGGTCGCGTCCAACCATTCCGGCTATTGAAGCAATATTTATTATTTTTCCAAAGCCCTGGTTTGCCATTATCTGCCCTGCTTCACGGCAACAATACAAAGCTCCTACTAAATTGGTCATGATCATTTGAACCATGTCTTCAGGTGCCCTTTCAAACAGATGAGCTGGTCCTGTTCCCACGTTTCCACCTGCATTATTCACGAGTATGTCCAGATGGCCTTTCCACTCTCTGGCGATTTTGAATACTTCAGCCACATTATTGTAATCACAGACATCAAGTGACACAGGCATCACATCGCAACTATACAAACCATTTAATTTTTCGGCAGTATCGCGCGCGTTCTCAATTTTACGGGAAGTAATTATCAAATAACAACCTGCTTCTGCAAGAACAGTTGCTGCATCAAGTCCCAAATCGCGGGCACCTCCTGTTATCAGTGCCACTTTCCCTTTAAGATCATGGAGTTCCTTTATTGTCATATTTGTTACCTGTATTTAATTTGAAAACCGTTTAACTCAACTTTCTGTTTAATGGTTGCTGGTTAACTACTGATTTACAGAACAATATATGTATAACATAATATTTCAATTATTTTTTATAATAAAGATTCACATTATCAGCCAACTGTCATCCGGTAACAACCTTGTAATCACTAACTTTAGCGAAGATTGAGCAACAAGTAACTTGAATCAGTTGTTCCGTGATATTAAATTTCTTTAAAAACTTTGAATTAAGAAAATCTTAATTTATTTTTGTCTTATGTATGATATAATACAAAAGTAATAAATATATTTGATAAATTAAATTATCATGTATAAAATGATATAAATAAGAAGATCATGGACAAAATGGTGAATTACATGTATTAAAATGAAAAAAAAGCTTATCGTCGCCTATAACATGAATCACCTGCCCGATTTTCATGCAAGAGCAAGTAACTTTATTACTACCTGCCAGGCTATTGATTATATAGACCTTTTTGAAAAAATCCCGGATTATGAATACCTGATTCCATCAGTGAAATATGCGCTAGACAGAAAACTGTTGATGAATGCGGTGAAACTTAAAGCAATTTCCACCCCTTCAACAGGTACTGACCACATTGATTTCACGGCTTGTGAAGAACTTGGGATAAAGGTTTTCTCAATGAAGAATGACACGGAGTTTTTATCAAATATTACCGCAACTGCTGAACTTGCGTTCGCTCTTATATTAAACGTAATTCGTATGATACCTTCCGCTAATTTGCATGTATTGGACGGAAAATGGGATGCTTCAGGTTTTTGCGGACGGGAACTTCAGGGGAAAACCCTTGGCATTATTGGTTTTGGCAGACTGGGTAGTATAATGGGTGATTATGGCCTGGCATTTCGCATGTCAGTAATTGCATATGATCCATATAAAAAAATACAGAGAGAAGGTATCCGTCAGGTTAATTTTGATGAACTGTTAAACAAGTCGGATATAATCACTATACATGTTCATCTGAATGATGAGACCAGGGGAATGATAGGGCGGGATGTATTTCGTCAGATTAAACGGGGAGTAGTTTTAGTAAATACTTCCAGGGGTGCTATAATAGACTCTGATGCTTTGATTGAAGCTTTGGAAGATGGAACTGTCTACGGTGCAGGTTTGGATGTGATTGACAATGAACTTGCGGGAAACATAACAGAGCACCCTCTTGTGAAATATGCAAGAAGAAAAAGTAATCTGATAATCACACCTCATATTGGTGGTGTGACCGTTGATTCTCAACAAAAAGCTTTTATCCATGCACTGGAGAAATTAATTGATTTTGACAGATTGTTATGATTAGCTTTTCTGAGTATGCTATAATCATATTACGAAACGATATATAATTGAAAGAACAGATATTATGACTTTATTAACCATAAAAGAACAATTACAGAAGAAAGATTTGCTACTGGGCTTTTGTCTTATGTACCCCGCACCAGGGATTATTGAAAGGGTTGGCAGAGATTGGGATTGGATCTGGATCGATGGACAGCACGGCCAGTTCGACTACAACTGCATATTGCATTGTGTAAGAGCTTGCGAACTTATAGGTAAACCATCGATAGTAAGAGTCCCGTCTCATGAATATGGACAAATAGGCTTAGCGTTGGATACTTGTGCCTCTGGTATAATGGTGCCTATGGTCAATACCAGAGAACAGGCGAAAGGCATAGTCGAAGCAGCCAAGTTTCCTCCAATAGGTTTGCGCAGTTATGGTGGCCGAAGGACGATTGATATTTTGGGAAGGGCTTATTCCCAAAATGCAAATAATGATATACTATTGATTGCTCAAATTGAGACAGA
This sequence comes from Bacteroidales bacterium, assembly GCA_003501665.1. Classification (GTDB taxonomy): domain Bacteria; phylum Bacteroidota; class Bacteroidia; order Bacteroidales; family VadinHA17; genus LD21. The sequence goes on from DNOQ01000402.1 coordinate 6,353, forward strand.
TGAAGGGATGAAGAATGTTGATAAGATTGCATCAGTCACAGGTGTTGATGCTTTGTTTTTTGGACCCGACGATATGGCAATGCAATTATCAATGCCAATGGATCAGCCACGCACGGTTGATTTTTTCAAATCAGCAATGGAAAAAATGGTAAATGCTGCTCAGAAAGCGGGCAAAATTGCAGGTACGGTGACTACTTCTCCCGAAATATTGTCTATGGCTGCGAAAATGGGTTATGAATTATGTATTGGGACAGGCGATGTGGCGCTTTTAGCAGGTGGCTCAAGTAAAGCAAGAGAAAGCTTCACTGCCATAATCCAATAAAATCTTAAGGATTATTTATCGTAAACATTAATAAACAAATTTATTATGCCTATGAAACAATAAACTTCTGAATAAAAACAGGATAGTGTCCGAATACTTTCCTGGTGAATAAAATGATATTACCTATTCTAAACATAAACTAACTATTAAATATCTGATTCATGAAGATTTTATTAAATTTCCGGGTATCAATGATCCCAACCTTGAGAAGGATAATCCTGGAACTGAAAATCGCAGTCCTGATTATCTTAGTAAACGTGGCAAATGTATACGCGGCACGTACTTATGCGCAGACTGTAAAAGTTACACTTGACTTGGAGAATAAAACTCTCGAACAAGTGATGACTGAAATAGAGGGACAGAGTAAATTTTGTTTTATCTATGACCAGAAAAAGCTCGATATTGACAGGATTGTAAATATTCAGGCGGATAACAAATTAATTGATGAAATTCTGTCTGAATTATTTGCAGGTACGGATATCAGCTGTTCTGTCCATAAAAGGGACATATTATTGAAAAAAGATCCTCGTGAGAATAACCTGAATGGAATTACAACAATTTCTATGACTCAGCAAAAAACAATAACAGGGTCTGTTATTGGAAGTGATGGTACACAAATGCCCGGTGTTTCGGTAATAGTTAAGGGGACTACTGTCGGAACTCTTACGGATCTGGACGGGAAATTTGAGATATCCCTCCCTCCCAATGCTCAGGTTCTGGTATTATCTTTTATCGGGATGAAAACTCAGGAAATTGTGATCGGTGATAATACAGTTTTTAATATAACCATGGAAGAGGAACTGAGAAGGCTGGATGAGGTACTGGTTATCGGGTATGGTACTCAGACAAGAAGCCGGATGTCAACAAGCGTTTCCAAGGTTGATGAAAGGGTGCTGGGAAACGCTCCGCGAGCCAACGTGGCAAGTGCATTAGCCGGATCAATTGCAGGATTAAGAGTACAGAATAATAGTGGTAATCCTGGTGCAACCCCGACAATAGTGATGAGGGGAGGCACAACATGGGAAGGTGGGGGTACGCCACTGGTGCTGGTTGATGGAGTGGTCAGCTCTTTCTATGCCCTGAATTCCGAGGATATAGAGTCGATCGAAGTGCTCAAAGATGCCGCAGCAACATCCATTTATGGTGCCAGGGCTGCAAACGGAGTTATACTGATAAGTACGAAAAAGGGAAAGAGCGGAGAAGCCAAAGTTTCATACAGCTACAAGCTTGGAACAAACAAACCACGTTTTGGATACAATTATCTGAACGGTGAAGACTATATTCGGGTAAACCGCCTGGCCTGGAAGGATTACGTGGAACTGACAAAACGAACTAACTTTAATTCGTATATCATAAATCCAGCTGTTGGATGGACCGCTGTACAGAATATTGATAATTCGATTTATACAACCATGTACCTTAATCCCAATAATGAATTTCTCCTGAACGAACCAGGGTGGAAAAAGATGCGTGATCCATTGTATGGACAGACCATCGCAGGATATAATTTTGACAAAGAATGGATAATATTTCAGGATAATGATATGGCTACACTCCCGTTACAAACCAGTCGGGTGAATGACCATCATTTTTCGATATCCGGAGGTGAGAAAAAAGCAACTTATGCTCTTGGATTAGGATATATAAATGATGTAGGAATAGTGAAGGGCGCAGAATTCAAGAGCTACACAGGAAACCTTAACACTACTTACCACTTAACGGATAATATTAAAGCATCTTCCACAATTAATTTTTCAAGTACCAAGTCTTTTAACACATATAATTCCAGTTACAGTACTATTTTTCAGAGACACATCGGACAACCTCCCACCTCCCGTATTTACAACCGTGATGGAAGTATTAATCCGGGGCTTAATACAAGTTTTGGCAATCCTCTTTATTATGAGGACAAGATAAAAGAAAACAACCTGGATCAAAGGTTGAGAGCTTCTGTCGAGCTTGAATGGAAAATGCTGAAGCAATTGAGTCTTACCCTTAGAGGATCATATTTCAATATTCACGCAAATAATCAATCTTTCAATAAAGCCTATTATACAGGTGGAGTGTTAATCGCCGATCGGAATTCAAGTGGTTCTTACTCAAGAGCTCAGACGATAATGGGAAATGCAATTCTGAATTACAGCACAACATTTTACAATGATCATAACGTAAGTGCTATGATCGGGAGCGAGTATTATGATTATAATGCCTTTGACATGAGTGCAGGCACGAGGTATTCTCCAACAGACCTTATACCTACAATGAACGTTGGAGCTGAACCAAGAACAGCAAGTTCATCCCAGACAGGGAACAGGCTGTTTTCGACATTCGGCCGTTTTAATTATGATTACCGGTTAAAGTATCTTTTACAGTTCAACTTCAGGTTCGACGGATCTTCAAAACTAAGGGATAACAGATGGGGATTTTTCCCGGGTGTTTCTCTGGCATGGAACATTCACCAGGAAGATTTCTTCAATGCCGCTGGGATTTCCAGCTATATAAGCTCACTTAAACCAAGGATCAGTTATGGTGTGAACGGCAATGTTGATGCAATATCTGATTTCGGAGCGCTTGGAACCTATAGCCTTTCACCGATTTACCAGGGGCAAAGGGGGTATTACAATACAGCGCTTCCCACACTCGGGTTGAAATGGGAAAGTGCAACAACACTTAACATGGGTATTGATGTCGGTCTGTTAAACGAAAAAATATCTCTGGATCTGAATTATTTTATAAGGGATGTAAAAAATAAAGTCGCCGGTTATGCACTTCCGGCATGGACCGGATTCTCATCAATAAATACAAATATTGGAAGACTCAGGAACAAGGGTTTCGAAGCTGAAATTAATGCCAACATAATCAACCGCCCGGATGGCTTAAGCTGGGATATTGGATTAACTGCATACACGGTTAAGAATTTTGTTGTCAAGCTTCCCGATAATAATTTGCCTAAAAATAGGCAGGGAGGGACCCAGATATATGATCCTGCTTCAGGGAAGGTGATCTGGGTTGGTGGTCTGCAGGAAGGAGAGAGAGTCGGGAATGATATTGTATTGGGACATATTCAGGAATCTTTATATAAGAACGACGAAGAGGTCGCGAAACATGCCAACCGCTTTGATGTGTATCATTATGCTGAACTGGCTAAAACACGTTATCCCGGGAATGTAGCCTGGAGAGATGTAGATAAGAATGATACTATTGACTATCGTGACAGGGTAATTCTGGGTCGGACAACTCCCATCCTTATGGGTGGAATAACAACCAATATTGTTTACAAAGGCATAGGGCTTTATATAAGAACAGACTATTCCGTCGGACACTTGATCTACAATATAACAAGGGTAAGGAACCTGGGCATGGTTCAGGGTTCACAGAATTTTCATGATGAAGCACTTGATGCATGGAGGCCTGATAATACTGATACTGATATTCCTCGAATCATCTTTACAGATGCATTTATGGATCATGGGGTACGAGGGCAGGAATCCCGTGTAAACTCCAGATACCAGGAGAAGGCTGACTTTCTTTGCATAAGGGAAGCCACACTCAGTTATGATATTCCTGATTCAATCCTTCGCGGGTTCCTGAGTGGAGTCAGAATATACTTTACAGGGTCAAATCTGCATTACTTTACTCAATATTCCGGAGATCTGCCGGAATCAGGAGGTACAGATGATGGACGTTATCCTCTTCCCAGAGTCTATACGTTTGGTCTGAACGTGAATTTTTAAATCAAAATACCGTAAGAAATGAAAAAATTACTTATAATAATTATAAGCACTGTTGCATTAGGACTTTATTCATGCGACGATGATTTTTTAAATGTTGATCCAGTCAGCACACTGACATATGGTTCTTACTGGGTATCGGAGGAGGCTGCAAGGGTTGCATTAACCGGAATACATGCAACAATTAGAGCAAGAGATCTGGCATTTTTTCAGATAGGAGATGTACGTAGCGACATTTATGGAGGACCGGGATTTGAAAGCCCGAATGACGAGATCTATATTATGCATGAAATCAGGATAGATAATGCAGTTCAAGAGAACTGGGGCGGTTTTTACACGGATCTGCACAGAATTAATGAAGCGATAAAGTATATACCCACCATAAATTTCACGAACGAAAATGAGAAGCAATACCTTCTTGGCCAGTTACACGGCTTAAGAGCTTATTATTACTACATCATGTTGATGACATGGGGTGCAGTGCCTCTTGTAACTGAACCAACCGAATCGATTAATTTTAAAGAGCTTGCAAAACCAAGGACACCCGAACAGGAAATTATGGCTCAGATAAAATCTGATCTGACAGCTTCTCTGAATGCATTCGGAACCCAGAATCAGTTTCAGAGCAGACAGAAATGGTCCAAAGCTGCCTCACTGGTACTGAAGGGTGATGTATATTTATGGTCAGGTACCCATCTGGGCGGCGGCACTGGTGATTATCAGCAGGCTAAAGCTGCCCTTCAGGAAGTTGTTGGTATGTCCGGATTGGCTCTTTTGAGTAACTATAAGTCAGTATTCGCTTATAGCAGCAAGGGTAATAATGAGATAATTTATGCCTTTCATCATGAAAAGGACCAGAGAACCAGTGGATTTCACTCCGCTATGACCGGACGTATGACAGAACTTATGAATATGTATACTGAAGATGGAAATTTATTGGGAACCAGTCTGGCACTTGCTGGTGGCAGCAGGTATCGCCCCAGTGAAGATAACCTGAGTGTGCTTTTTGAAGATCACCCTCTCGATCAAAGACCTGCAGCAACATGGATAAGGCTGTACAGAGATCAGGCCAGAACACAATATGGCGGTGCAATAACCGGTAAATTCCTGGGGACATTGATCAGCGGTGTAAGATACCATATCGATGATCAACCGGTATATAGATATGCTTATGCAATTCTTCTTCTTGCCGAAGCAAAAAATCTCCTTGGTGAAGATCCTTCCGAACAGATCAACCTCATACGCAAACGTGCATTCGGTGCAAATTATGATCCTAACCTGCATGCTTATACAAATAGTACCAAACATGAAAACACTGAAGCTATACTCAGGGAACACCTGAAAGAATTCCAGCAGGAGAGTAACCGTTGGTGGACATTGCGCAGAGCAGGCAATTCATATGTAATAGACCATATCCAATACCTGAGTCCCGGGGAAGAATATAAATTCCTTTTACCTATTACGAGAGATATGATAGGACGGAATCCTGCCCTTATCCAGACTCCGGGATATGGTAACTAGGTCTTCGGAATAATCTAATAT
>DNOQ01000495.1 GCA_003501665.1 Bacteroidales bacterium
TTCATTAGTGAATACCCGGGCGGATTCCTGTTACTTGGAGCGGTTTTTCTGTGTATAACAGGTGCTGAAATGATCTATACGGGTCTTGGATCCAGCGGGGCTGTAAACATAAGGATATCATGGGGATTCGTGAAGATTGCTCTGGTACTGAACTATTTCGGGCAGGGTGCATGGGTCATGATGAATCTCAGCTCAGGCTATGAAATGAATCCTTTCTTTGCAATGATGCCTTCGTGGTTCATTATACCGGGGATCATTATTGCCACAGCTGCTTCAATTACTGCCAGCCAGTCGATCATAACAGGATCATTTAACCTGATCGGGGAAGCTGTATCTCTGAATTTATGGCCAAAAATCAGAGTACTTCACCCTACAAGAGCAAAAGATAATATTTACCTTCCGTTTGTTAACTGGTTCCTCTGGATTTCATGCAGCATAACTGTTCTGATCTTCAGGGAATCATCCGGGATGAACATGGCTTATGGTCTGGCAATCAATATTACAGAGCTTATAACAACTCTGCTTCTGGCATATTACTTATTAACGAAAGGAATTAACCACAGGATAGTACTTCTGCTTCTGATGGCCTATCTTTTTATCGAGGGCAGTTTCCTCATAGCCAACCTCAATAAATTCAGATCAGGAGGATGGTTCACAATTCTGATAACATCAGTATTCTTCCTGGTGATGTTTGGCTGGTATTTCGGAAGGAAATTGAAGAACCGCTATATCACATTTGCAGATCTCGATAAATACCTTGGTCTGTTCAAAGATCTGAGCAAAGATGAATCTGTACCATATTTTGCCACTAACCTTGTTTATATAATACGGGCAAACAGGGATGACCAGGTAGAATCAAAAGTTATTTATTCAATATTTCATAAGCAGCCCAAGCGTGCAAAAACCTACTGGTTCCTGCATGTCGACAGGGTAGATGAACCTAACAGGTTCGAATATACAGTGAAACAGATAATACCCGGGATTCTGATCAGGATTGATTTCAGGATAGGGTTCAAGATAGATCCTAAAATAAACCTCTATTTCAGGGAAGTTCTTGAGGATATGGTAAAGGCCGGGGAGATAACTCTCGAGAGCAGTTTTGATTCATTACAAAAACATGGTTTCCAGAGTGATTTCATATTTGTTCTTATTGACAGAATAATGCTTCGTGATGTAAAACTCTCCGGTTACGAAAATTTTATCCTTACACTCCATCTGATCGTCAGACAAGTTGGTCAGCCCGACGAAAAAGCGCTTCATCTTGATGCGACAAGTACAATAGTTGAAAAGGTGCCCATTATCATCGATCAGCCTGTATCCAAAAGGATCAGCCGGGTCTGACTTTTATTTGTTTAAACTTAACATCACTCGTTTTTATTCTGGAATAAATTATGTTAATTTGGAAGGATGTAAAACCTTTAATCAGCTTTAATCATTTATACCCTTTGTGTATCCTTAATGAAACCTTTAGTGTGACCTTTAAGCAAATCCTATGAAGAAATTATTTTCTACAGCTGCAATCCTGCTGATATTTGCAGGCACTGCTAAATCCCAGTCAGCAAACTGGCAGATTGCCGGTGACAAGATCACCACCAGATGGTCGGCCAATGTGGATCCGTTAAATCCTCTACCCGAATATCCACGTCCACAGATGGTAAGAAATGAATGGAAAAATCTGAACGGACTGTGGGATTATGCAATTACTCCGGCAGGAACTGTAAAGCCTTCAGCTTATGATGGGAAGATACTGGTTCCTTTTGCAGTAGAATCGGCATTATCGGGTGTAAACAAAACGGTTGGACCTGAAAATATCCTTTGGTACCGTACCAGGTTTACAATCCCGTCAAATTTCAGAAGAAAGAATATTTTGCTTCATTTCGGGGCTGTAGACTGGAAATCTGAAGTTTTTATGAACGGAGTCCAGGTAGGATCGCATCAGGGAGGTTATGATCCTTTCACTTTCGATATAACAAATTTTATAAAAGGAAGCGGACCCCAGCTCCTGGAACTTAAAGTAACAGATCCTGTTGATAAAGGACCCCAGCCTCGTGGGAAACAGGTTCTGAAACCAGGTGGTATATGGTATACATCAGTAACCGGAATATGGCAGACCGTATGGATCGAAGCTGTTCCGAAAACATATATCAAATCTACAAAACAGGTGCCTGATATCGATAAAGGGATACTGAAGCTGGAAGTTAATGTTCAGGATCAGCTTCCGGGAGATATGGTTCATGTCACCGCCTGGGCCGGGCAGAAAATGGTTTCAGAAACAGAAGCGGCCCCGGGTACAAAGCTTGAAGTTCCTGTTGAAAATCCGATACTCTGGTCCCCTGATAATCCATTCCTGTATGATCTTAAAATATCGGTAATGCGAAAGGGTAAAGTGGCTGATGAGGTGAAAAGTTATTTTGCAATGAGGAAGATCTCACTTAAACCCGATGCAAATGGTTTCCTGAGAATGATGCTGAACAATGAATTCGTTTTTCAATATGGACCTCTTGACCAGGGATGGTGGCCCGACGGCCTTTACACTGCTCCTTCAGATGAGGCTCTTTTGTTTGATATTGTTAAAACAAAAGAAATGGGCTTTAATGCAATACGTAAACATGTGAAGTCGGAACCTGCCCGGTGGTATTATCATTGCGATAAAACCGGCATGCTGGTATGGCAGGATATGCCGAGCGGTGATCTTGGAGGCGGTCGGTGGAATACACGTCCGGGAATGGAAGGCGGATCCGACAAAACCCGTACACATGAATCGGAAATGATCTACCGGACAGAGTGGAATGCAATAATCGATTATCTGTTCAATTTCCCGTGTATTGTGGTCTGGGTTCCGTTCAATGAGGCCTGGGGGCAGTTCAAAACTGCAGAAATAACAAACTGGACGATGCATAAAGATCCTTCAAGACTCGTAAACAGCGCCAGTGGTGGAAATTTCCATGAGGTCGGACATATTCTGGATCTTCATAATTATCCCGGTCCGGTTATGGCCAAACCGGAGATCTTTGGTACAAAGCAGGCTATCGTCCTGGGAGAATTCGGAGGGCTTGGCCTGCCGCTTGAGGGACATACATGGCTCGATAAGAATAACTGGGGNNATTAAGGTACCGGAAGTAAAGCTCAGAGCTGTTGCCCGGAAATTATACGATGCTGCCGGGAACATATTATTCAAATAAATATGTTCATGATGGAGCTATTAAGTGTATGTTATCATTTTTGATTCAGAGAAGCAGAAGTGATGCGTTACACTTTATTTTTATCTTTGTGACTTTACACAAAATTATACGATGGAGATAATTCAATCGGTGGTTGACTGGTACATGGTCAATCTCAATTACATTACAGTGGCTTTGCTGATGGCCATTGAGAGTTCGTTTGTCCCTTTCCCGTCGGAAGTGGTTATCCCCTTTGCTGCCTATAAGGCTGCACAGGGAGGACTGAATGTATTCGGAGTTGTTATTGCAGGAACTCTGGGAGCACTTACTGGTGCTCTCTTTAACTATTATCTTTCTTTATATCTCGGAAGGCCACTGGTATATAAGTTTGCAGAATCAAAAATCGGCCGGATACTGTTATTATCAAAGGATAAAGTTCAGCATGCCGAGAATTATTTCGTTAAAAATGGCAATTCCTCAACTTTCGTCGGAAGGCTGGTGCCGGCAGTCCGACAGTTGATTTCGATACCTGCAGGTCTGTCAAAAATGAATATCAGGAATTTTATTTTATATACCACGGCCGGAGCAGGAATATGGAATATCATACTGGCTGTTATAGGCTATTTTATCTACGACATCAGAGACAAAATCTTCCCATACATTGAGTATATTCTCTATTTCCTAGGAACTTTTTTTATTATTTATCTCGTCTTTAAAGCCCTGAAAAACAGGAAGGCAAGAAGCAACGGTGATATATAATGGTTATCTACGTATTAAAATACGTTTTTAATACGTAGATATTCAAAATCAATCTTCCAGGTATCCGAACTTCCCGGAATGGAAATCTTCATACGCCTTTCTTAACTCATCATCCGTATTCATGACGAACGGACCATAGGAGGCAATAGGTTCATTTATTGGTTCTCCGCTGAGTATCAGGATGGTACTGTTTTTAAGAGCCTCCATGCTGATATCTGTACCTTTCTTTCCAAAGTATATGAAGTTATCTTCCGGAGCAATTACCGTATTATTTATCCTTACTTCTCCTTCGACGATCAGGATGCCGGTATTAAATGTTTCGGGAAATGAAAAATCTGCCTGTCCATTTTTATTTAATCTGGCATTGAACATATTCATCGGGCTAAACGTAAAAGCGGGGCCTTTTATACCGTTATATTCACCCGCAATAATATCAATGATGCCTTGATTTTTCGGGAGAATAATTTTCCCCATGTCCTTATTCTCTATTGCCTGATATTTTGCCGGTGTCATCTTGAATTTTGCAGGCAGGTTTACCCATAACTGAACCATCTGAAATATCCCACCCTCTCTGCTGAATTCTTTTTCATGATACTCCTTATGCAGAACACCTTCTCCGGCAGTCATCCACTGAACATCTCCTTCACCTATGATCCCGCTGTTACCGGCACTGTCGTGGTGAGCTATTTTACCATGAAACGCGATTGTTACCGTCTCAAAACCCCTGTGGGGATGGACACCCACACCTCTCTGCCTTTCTGATGGAGACAGTAGCCATTTTGAGTTGTAATCCATAAGGAAGAAAGGGCTCATTCCATGCAGCCCCGGCACCGGTAGTGAAGGAAAGAAATTATGTACCCTGAATCCGTCGCCAACCATGTGAAATGGCGGTGGAGGAATGATTTCTGCAACAGTTTTATGGTTGTCTTTCATATAATATTGTTTAATATTTTATTTCTCTGACAAACTTAATATCTGCACAGGTCCCAGCAGACCCGAGGGCAACAGAGGTGCATCGGCCTGATAAAATGGTATTGTTGTATATGTGTATTTAACTTTTACATCAGGCTGAACATCACCGATAAGCCGGTTTACCCACAGATTAGTGACTTTTATCTCAAGGGTATTATCACCAGGCTTGAGATTATCCGTTATATCAAGCCGGAAGGGTGTTTTCCATACTATACCTGATGATTTCCCATTTACGAGCACTTCAGCAAGGTCTTTCAGATTTCCGAGATCTATCCGGATCCTGTTATCCGTGTTAAACCAGTTTTCTTCTGCCTTTATGATTCTGGTATAAGTCCCTGTTCCGGAGAAGTATTTAACCCCCGGATCATTGTTATCAGTCCATGAAGAGAGATCATCGAGTGCTATCTTTTCCGGAGCTCCCAGGTCAGGTTGTAAAGTCAATTCCCATGGCCCCCGGATAGTCGTTAAATTTTTCTCAGTCATCTCTGGCAATGAGACTGATTTAGCATTTGTTTTCTTGCGGAAAACAACGAACAGAGCATCATTTGGTTCCATGTTAAGGGGGACATTGATCTCTCCTTTCCCCATTGTGTAAGATACAGGATAGATTTTGCCGTAGACGGGATGCCATATTTCAGGCTGTCTGCCTGATATCCTGAAGGTTGCTTGCAGTTTCTCCCATCTGTTATTGCGGTTCTTAACCCAGTATATATCCGCATCGGCCATCTTCCTGTGAACGAAAAGAAGAGTGGTTTTCTCATCAGTTCCGGTATAGGTGAAATCCGGAGATATTTTCAGGGTTTTAATTGCCTCATCAGGTGTCATGCCGGCGAGAATCTTTCCTTTTCCGACAATATTTTCGCCTTTTTGATTCGCCCAGAGTTCATTTACAATCGTATTGAATTCCTCCTGATCGTCGCTCAGGCTGGGTGAACGGATCGGTTTTGGCCCTGATACTACCGCTCCATCCTGAACGAGGCTCCTGAGCTTCCTGAGGACAGGAAGAGGCATGTGGATGCTGTTCGGATCGAGGGCCAGGAGCATATAATTCATACCTGAAGGGGTTATTATCTTTCCGGCTTTTACTGAGAGAATATTTATCAGTGCATCGGAATTAAGGAAATCGTATCTGAACCCTTCTGGTATTTCAGGCAGTTTATTTCCAAAGAGGGCAGTTATATTACTGTCTTCACCATAGTAATATAAAATGTCAGCGACAAATTTCCCCTGCTGAAGCATGAATGAACTGCGGGCGAGGTATTTTATCCATGATTCTGCCTGTTCTGCCCATGTTTCATGACGTGTAAACCACTGACCATAAGGGCCGAGTCCAAGTCCGGGTTTTTTGTCATCCACAGGCTGGTGTACTGATGTGTGAATTACAAAAAGATTTAGTCCCATTGCCAGTTCCATATCGGCAGTTGGTTTCAGTCGTTCGGGTGAATATGCAAAACTATTTCCCCGTGCGGTCATCGATTCGGCTGCTACAAGATTTTGTCCGTAAATATGTGCTACTGATGCTGATTCCAGAACATCAGCCTTATATCTTGTTGCCACATCCACATCCTCAACTCTGTCGGCTTCTCTGGGAGTCCAGGTGGCACTCATGGGTATATCTGCTTTACGTTTCACCTCCATGCCGTCGCCTATGAATGCCCTTCCACCCTCATGTGATTCGGTATATCGGCCCATATCCCGTTTTTGAAGGATCGTTGTAAGCTGGTCGTAGTGATTTATTGTGGTGAGATCAGAAATTGTTTTCCTGAAGTCCCAGAGGAATTTTTCGCTGGCTTCAGCACTCTCCACTATCTGACCCGTTATAACAGGCATCCATGGAAGCATATCATACCCTCTGAGTTTTTTAAATTCATCCGGCATGTTGTCGGTCCAGTTCTGGACACCGGCTTCCCAGCTGTCGGTGATAATAAACTG
>DNOQ01000488.1 GCA_003501665.1 Bacteroidales bacterium
TTACCTTAAGTTAGCACCATTACCCTGAAAGGGGGGGGTAATTCATCGTTTTCCCTGATGCTTCAGTAGCACTGAAGCCATCGCTACAATTCCTTCCCCGCGGCCGACAAATCCCATTTTTTCGGTTGTTGTTGCTTTTACCGATACATCTTCGGGACTTATTCGGAGGATTGAGGAAATGACCGATCTCATTTCAGGGATGAATGGTGCGATCTTCGGGTTTTCAAGGCAAACGGTAGAATCGACATTTACAACTGAGAATCCTTTCTTACTTATTATTTCACGGGTTTTTTCCAGTAATAATTTACTGTCGATGTTTCTGAATTCCTCACTGGTATCAGGGAAATGATGTCCTATATCGCCTGATGCTGATGCACCGAGTATTGCGTCGCAAATTGAATGAATCAGCACATCACCGTCGGAATGTGCTATACATCCTTTATCGGAAGGTATCTGAATACCACCGAGCCATAGTTTCAGGCCTTTTCCGAGGCGGTGGAAATCGATGCCCTGACCTGTCCGGAAGTTCATATCTGAGTGCTGCCGGCTTTTCTCAGGGAACTGATATCGAATGCCAGTGAAAAACGTAAAGTTCTTGCCAGAGGATGGTTCTGGACTGTTGGCATAAGATAGGAGAAATCAACCGTAAATCCACTAAGTCTGAATCCTGCACCTGCTGTAAAATATTTCCTGTTTCCCTTGGTCTCATGTTCATGGAAATATCCTGCCCTTATTGCAAACTGGTCGTTGTACCAGTATTCAGTTCCTACCGATAAGGTAAATTCACGAAGTTCTTCCTTAAATCCATCCGGAGCATCGTAGAATGACTGGAATATTGCAACCGGTACGGAAACATTCGGGTCTTTACCGGCAATAATACTGTCGGGTGTGCTGATGGCATAGTATGGGGGTGTTGGGACAAGCAGTTTGTTTACATCGGCCGTGAAGGTGATTTTGTTATATAGGTCAAGGTCAATTGTAAGTGCAGTTCCCAGTCGCATGTTCATCGGTATAAAGTCGGATGTCTGGGCATCGGAATAACTCATTTTTGAACCTATATTTGATAAATTCAGTCCGAATGCAAGTTCGCTGTCCCTGGTAAAAAGGGTTATGTCTGAATGGTGGTACAATGATATATCGGCAGCCACGGATATTCCCGGTTTTGTTGCCACTCCTCCTGAATATGATCCTCCTGTAAGGTTTGAATATATCATCCGGAATGCAATGCCGCCAGATAAATTGTCAGTGAATAATCTTGAATATGCCAGGTCGAACGACCATTCATTCGGAGTGAATGTTCTTTCGAGGTTGCCGTATATATCTGTGAAATCTACATCACCCAGAGATGAATAAAGAAGGCTTCCGCTGAGTACCTGTTTTGTGTCGATCCTGTAGTATCCCGAGAGGTAGGCAATGTTAATATCCGGTACCAGGTTCCTGAGCCATGGTGAATAGGAGATACCGACCCCCCCTTTTCCGTCGATAAAGGCTATTTTAGCAGGATTCCAGTGCATGCTGTAAACATCGGGAGATGTTGCAACGCCGGCATCACCCATTGCTCCGGCCCTGGAGTCGGGAGCGATCGTAAGGAAGGGTACAACTGTCTGGATCGCGTTCAGTTCGCCGCTATCCTGGCTAAAGATTCCGATATTGCCTGAAAGGGCAATGGTTATCAGGATCACTCCAATTAGTCTGTTTTTCATACCGATACGTATCATTCAAGAAAAGTGTAAATATAAAACTAATTTTTTTCTGAGTTATTATCTGTTTATCATAAAATGATTATTCTGCCTGTACCCTGAGCTTCTTCACCACGGCTGGTTCTGACGGTAACCGAGTAAATATAAATTCCTCTTCCGACCCTTCTGCCTTCTTCAGTGTTCCCATCCCATCTCACCGGAGGCAGCCTGTAACCGGTGGAGTATGCCTCTTCCCTGATTATCCTGATTATCCTTCCGCTCATATCGAGGATAGATACCGTTATTTCAAGAGCCTCGTCAGGTCTGTTGTGTTCCGCACTGATCTTTGTATCGCTTATTGCAGGATTGGGATAATTGATTATATCATTCAGGACAAATTTTCCTTCAGGCATGACCACGAACCGGATGGTTTCCTGTGAAGAGTTATTGAAATTATCCCACGCTTTTAAAGTGAGAGTATGCATTCCTTCGGGAATATCTGAAAGATTATAAGTCACTTTTCCTCTCACATAACTGTCAAAATCACTTTCAAAATAATTATTAAGGATAAATGATGTTTTGGGATCGTTATCGAGATATGCTATAAGGTCATGTCCTATACCTGCCCCCGTGGTGTTAATTCCTCCTTCATCCTCTATAATAGCCAGTATTCTCGGATTCGGACAGGTAATACCGCCGTTCCTGAAAAGCGTGTCGTTCATGAACAGGCGTATAAATGGACCTTCTGTATCTGTGCCTGTACTGCTGGTGAATCCTCCGATAATAACGTCAGAATAATAGCCGTTCATATCGCGGCTGTTATCGCTGGCATAATAGCTTATCTTCCCCGGTCCGTATGAATAGTTGATATCGCGCGGGACCATAAATGTAAAGTTGAACCTGCCGTCGGAAGCTTTGGTCTTTCCGCTGAAGAGTATATTATTCCTCAGGTCGAAACTCATTGATATTCCTCCGTCGTTGGCAAGGGTCTTTACGGAAACTGTCTTATCATAAACTACAGATGATACAGTTCCGTTGAAGTCACTCATTAATGATCCGTTACGTTCTTCAATGTGGCCTGAAATGGTTACTGTGGAAAGTGCTTTCAGGGTATCGGTACCGTTATTTACATGAATATGGTTGATTGAATCAGTGATCACTTTTCCGTGCCAGGGATATGCAAGAACGAGTGCCGGATCGCCCAGAAGCGAAAAGTTCCTTTTATTGGGGCCGCTGCCGGAATTATTCTTTGCTATTCTGATAATATCACCAAGTGCCAGGGGAGATCCGGATTCATCTGTGTCAAATGTTGCCCCGTAAATATTCCTGTTAAGGTAATAATTGGGTGCAGAATAGACGACACGGGTAGTTGACATAAGTGCAATTCCGCCTCCGTCCGGGTTCAGAAGAACCATTTCACCTGCCGATGTTCTGGGTGTCATTACCCTTGTGATCATATTCATATCAGCATCGTCGAACCTGCTGAATTCACATGTCGCAGTAATGAAAAGTGGAAGCCTGCTACCGTTCTTCCAGGCATTGATATCTTCGGTCCTGACCACTCTTTCATGTGCAAGGCCGTTCTCATTTCCATGACCGACATAGTTGAAAATCAGACATCCCGAATTTATACGGTTATTGATCGCTATTGTTGCATCGGGATAAGACTGGCCGTTGACGGAAGTCACCTGACGGAATGCATCAAGATAGATCTTATCAGTATTATATTCCGGAACACTATCCTGTAACAGTAATGACAGTCCTTCAGCATCGGCTATATGTGCGTTTCCATCCTCGTCATCGGCAACGATACAGATCGCATTCTTCCAGTCACCTTTATTTGAAGGATTCATGTATTTTATTATCTTATTCACCACAATACGGGCCTGTGTCGTATCAGAAACAGGGAGACGGCCTATTCCGATATCCTCAGTTCCTTCGCCTTCACCCTCGCCATCCTCGAGTAAACCATAGAAGTCATCCGATGTAAATGAAGATACAATAACATTCGAGTTCTGAGACTGATATGTGGGTATAAAATTGGGATTGAGAGGAGGCTGGATTTTGTTCTGATATGATCCGTCACCGAACAGAAGAAGGTATTTCAGCGGATTTCCGGTTCCTTCCTGCTTAAGGTATTTCATCCTGAGGAAATTTCTGATGGCTGCTATATCTGGTATGCCCCCGGAGAATTCATTGTAGATCTGTTGTGGTGTAACTATTTGTGATATTAATCCGCTGTTCTCAAAATGAAAAGCAGCCAGTTTTTCTGCATAACTGATGAAAAGCGGATGAGTAACTATAACCATACCGGCAGGTTCCGAACCATGCAGATCCTGATTAGCTATTGTACCCGACCTGAAAATAGGCTGAATGGTGCCGGTCTCCGCGAAGAGTACAAATTTCCTCAGTGTGTCGGTGTATGCCGTAAATTTAATATTTTCCCCGTTTCTTGACCATTTTATATTCTTTGGGTTTACAGGGTCTGTGATATCCCAGATAACAGGATTCCTGTCGGGGCTCTTTATGGTGAATTCTGTCAGGTTTCCGGGCCCGACAATCCCTGAATCAAATAAATACCCGGTATTTCCGCTGAAGGAATTCAGTTTTCTGGCATGAAGCCTGACAAAATCGAGCCATCCTTTTGCTCCTGCATCACCAGGGTTTTTAAATCCGATTTTGTAAACCGGACCGGTCGAAAGCGGCATTATGGTACCGGATGAATCACTGATCTGTGCATAGGTGCCTGTATAGTTGAACATATTTACATCAGGAACCTTTATGGTTTTATGAAGAGTTGATCCTTCATAAAAATAGAAGTCAGAAACAGACGGTGCTCTTGCAAGTACTCTTATCCTGTATTTTACAGGCTCTCCTGGTTTGAGACCGGTGAATCCGGGATTGATATCTGTTTCCTTCAATGAAGAAACAGGCTGGTACCATTCCCTGCCTGATTTGATGATATTCTCACTTTCCACTTCATGATTGAACAGAACATCCGATTCTGAAGAAAAATGATCTGGTTCACCCGAAGGTGTAACGGCATCAGTTACTTTTTTTGCAGGGATATTACCCGATGTGATGAAATAGAATGCCGTATCGGAATAATGATGTCGCAGGAAATCATATTCACCTTTCACTTTGTTAAAAATCCATCTGCCTGTTGCCTGTCCGTAGAAGAGCAGGTAATCCCCTTCATTAAAGATACCGTCGCTTCCTGTTACCAGTGACACGGATATTTCTTCCAGATCATCAGGAGAAGGGTTGCTTGTATAAAATGACAACTGCCCGGCATTATTCGCAAATATTCTCGGATTTGAGGGATTAAGCAGCCCTGCCTGTTTAAGCTTTGAATAATCGATACGGTATATACCGTCCTCAAGAATTGCTATTTTAAACCACTGCCCGGAGGAGAGTACGGATGATGAAGAATAGTTATATTTGGCACTTTGCGAACACAGAATGCCGGGCATAAAAATGAATATAAGTATTATTTTATGTAACAATCTGATCATCATTACGTACAAAGACAGAAATTTGTTATGTTCTTTGACTTAATTTGTTTAATGTCACCAGGCAAAATTAAAATAATAACGATTTTGAAACGTTGATATTGCAGCACGCAAAATTATGATAAAACAACTCAGAGGGATTATAATTCTGATTTTTATCATTTCAGGAATTATCAACGGGCAGTATCCTGATCCTGGTCCTGATTATCAGATGATTATGCTGAATAATCCCGGACTCACCGGTACTGAGGGTGATGGATTTATAAGATTGTCGTACAAGAATTATTATCCCGGTCAGGGTTATAACCTTTATTCGGGATGTATTTCATACGACGGTTATTTACCTTCACTTCACGGCGGAGCGGGTTTTTTTATCTCGAACGATTATATGGGGGGTATAATCAATGATATTCATGGTGGATTTTCCTATGCATATTATTTACAGGCAGGGAAGAAGTTGTTTATCAGTGCGGGTCTGTCGGCTTCATTGTATCACAGAGGATATAATTTCAGCGGATCAGTATTGCCTGATCAGATCGGTCCTCTGGGAGGTGTTACTTTTCCATCGGGTGAAATGCCGGCTTCGGAGGGTAAAAATGTACTTGACCTGGGGACAGGTTTCCTCTTTATGACGGAAAGGTTGTTCTGGGGGATCGCGGTCAGCCATCTTACGGAGCCTGATATTGACTATTCGGATGGCGGAGGAGGTAAGCTG
>DNOQ01000044.1 GCA_003501665.1 Bacteroidales bacterium
GATGTTGGCAGCCAATATGTCGGGATATGCCTTGATTGTGCAAATTCTTTCGGGGCAGGAGAGGGATTTCATGAGGTGGTGGAACTCCTCACCCCTCATGTTGTTAATTTACATCTTAAAGAGATTTCAATAAAAAGGAAATATCATAAAATGGGATTCGATATAGAAGGAAAACCATTCGGAGAGGGCTGCCTTCCATTGGAATGGATTATTTCAAAACTTACACCGAAATGCCGGACGGCAATTTTGGAATTATGGACTCCTCCTGAAGAAAATATTGAGAAAACCATTAAAAAAGAGATCAAGTGGGCACAGCAGAGTATCTCCTTTCTGAGAAGGTATTTCCCGGAATAGATAACTGTTAATTCCGGATTTTTTATTTTTAAGTTGCCAGCTCGGTAAGGGTTTGCCGGATCAGATTAATAAATAATTATTTCAAAAAAAGATGAAAACAAACCGCAGAAGCTTCATTAAAACAGCCGGAGTGGCAGGAACAGCAATCCTTTCAACGGGAGGATTCGCTTCGTGCAGGAGTGAAAAAATGCAATTTGAAGAGACACTTAATGCAGTGACTAAGAAACACACCCAGATTTTTAATATGTGCGGATATGGTGCGCCAAAACTTGAAAAGGTAAGAATCGGATTCATAGGTCTGGGAAACAGAGGGCCGTCATCGCTCAGGCGATTGATACTTTTAGAGGGTGTGGAAATAAAAGCTCTGTGTGAAATCCGTAAAGAACGGCTTGCTCTCGGGGAAAAAATCCTGAAAGATGCCGGATTACCTGAGGTGGCAACTTATGGTGATAGTGAGGATGCCTGGAAGCAAATGTGTCAGAGAGATGATATTGATCTGATCTATCAGGTAACGCCATGGAGATTACATACTCCTGTATCAGTATATGCTATGGAACATGGCAAACATGCTGCATCTGAAATGCCTGCAGCCCTGACTATTGACGATTGCTGGAAACTTGTGGAAACATCCGAGCAAACACGCAGACATTTCATGATGCTTGAGAACTGCTGTTATGATTTTTTTGAATTAATGGTTCTGAATATGGTACGGCAGGGTTATTTTGGAGATATTATCCATGCTGATGCGGGTTATCTTCATGATCAGACCGAAATAAGCTTTTCAAAGACCCAATATCCTAATATGTGGTTATTGAGGGAAAGTCAGACCCGTAACGGTAATCATTATCCCACTCATGGACTGGGCCCGGTTTGCCAGGTGATGGATATCAACAGAGGAGACAGGCTCGAGTATATGACTTCGACTCAATCGAATGATTTCTGCTGGGGTAAGAAAGCGGCTGAACTCGCAAAAACCGACAGCTTTTATAAGGAATTTGATACGAACTCATTCCGTGGTAACATGAATACCTCCGTAATCAGAACAGCTAAGGGAAAGACAATTATGCTTCAGCATGATGTTACAAGTCCGCGACCCTATTCCCGTCTATATATGGTCAGCGGAACGAAAGCAGTCGCACAGAAATATCCGCTGCCCGGAAAAATAGCAACAGGCGAAACATGGTTCGCTGAGGAGCAAATGCAGGAGCTGAATGAAAAATATACACCTGAGATAGTTAAGCGAATTGGCGAAATGGCAAAGAAAGTGGGTGGTCACGGCGGCATGGATTTTATGATGGATTGGCATCTTATTGACTGCCTTCGCAACGGTCTGCCTCTCGATCAGGATGTTTACGATGCAGCTGTCTGGAGCTCAATTGTTCCACTCAGTGAATGGTCGGTATCCAACGGATCAGGACCAATTCAGATTCCCGACTTTACCTGTGGTTCTTATCACAAAAATATTCCTGTTGACATTACCCTGTCGAAAGGAGGAAATACGGGGGTGCGGATGATCAGAGAAAATGAAACCGAGAACCAGCAAAAGGTATAATAATAAGAAACTGCTTAATGATAATAAAAAGGTCTTTTAACTAACTAATATTGAATAAAATATGGTATATGAAAATATTCTTGAGACTATTGGTAACACACCCCTTGTTAAAATCAACAGGTTAAATCCAAACAAAAATGCTTCTGTTTTTGCCAAATTAGAAGGATTTAATCCTTCGGGCAGTATTAAGGACAGAATAGCTCTGAGAATGATCGAACAGGCAGAAGCGGAAGAAAAGCTTGGAAATAATGTGACAATACTTGAGCCTACTTCAGGGAATACAGGGATCGGACTGGCTATGATAGGCGCTGTAAAGGGTTATAAGGTTGAAATCGTTATGAGCAGTGCCGTTTCTGTTGAAAGAATTAAAATGATCCGGGCTTTCGGAACCAAAGTTACACTGACCGATGCTAAACTGGGAACAGATGGAGCAATCCTTAAAGCACGTGAGCTTATCAGCCTGTATCCTGAGAAATATTTTATGCCGGACCAGTTCTCAAATAAGTATAACAACATTGCACATTACAAGACAACGGGAGAGGAAATCTGGAAACAGGCCAATGGCAAAATTGATTATTTTGTTTCTGCAATCGGGACTTCAGGCACAATTATGGGAGTCGGGAAGGCTCTCAGGGAGAATAATCCGAGAATTAAAATTGTCTGCGCACATCCGGTTAAAGGACATTATATACAGGGATTGAAAAATATGGAAGAAGCAATTGTCCCGTCAATTTACGATCCTTCGGCGATTGATGAGACTATCATGGTCGAAACGGAAGAAGCTTATAAAATGTCCCGAAATATAATCAGGGAAGAAGGGATATTTGTCGGGATGAGCAGCGGTGCTGCCATGTATGCTGCATTGAAGATCGCCGAAAAAATAAAGTCAGGGAATATTGTCGTGATATTCCCTGACAGGGGAGAAAAATATCTGAGTACGGATCTGTTTAAAGAATATGGCCATTAACAGCTATTCTGGTTTTTCAATTCCCATTTTTCTTAATGCTTCATTAACTAACCGGATGGTATTATACACCCTCTCCTTTGTTATCCTTCTTATTGATTCAAGCATTGACGAATGAGTGTTCACGTGTACAATTTCAAGGCCACCGAGCATCGTGATTAGAATAATAGCCAGGGTAAGTATCCACATGGTAGTCAGAACATTAAGACCCATAATTGAACCGAGCGCAAGACTTAGGAGGTAAATAACTGTTCCTGTTTTTGAGAAGTGCATAAGCATAAATGCGAAAGAGCTGTAAATGCGGGCCACAATACCGAACCGTTTTTCAAAATATTCGTATGCGCTNNTAATGGGACCTGTGACTGTTGCATCTGCTTTATGTTCCATTGCCAGGCCGATCACTTTTTTACATATTCAAACGATGCATTGCCTGTGATCTCAGATACTTTACGTGAAGTAAATGATACCGGATCCGCATTTTTCATATCCATGATATCTATTATCCCATATCTGTATAATCCCTTTTCAGGATCATAAGTAATAATCTTACGGAAAGCCCATGTTGAAAAGCCACTCCTCCTATTTCGGCGGCCCCTG
>DNOQ01000448.1 GCA_003501665.1 Bacteroidales bacterium
TCTGCAACGGATTGGCGGAGGGTTTAGTGTATGCAACTGTTATTGCATCTCCGTAGCTCACAGAACTTGCAAGAGTAAGCAGGACCTTTGTACCGGAGATGGCTATTGAGCTGACGTTACGGGTAACATTATTAACCTTTACAGTAAAGGCAGAGGCGGCAGGAACGATGTTGGCAAGGGTCAGGTTATAGGTCATTTCGAGCCTTGACGGAGTGGCATTGTTAATGATTGAGCCCGTATAAACCGGAATTGGAGCTGGCTGTGTTATAACTTCCTTGTAAACAATAGCCCCTACCTGCCATTTACCATTCTGGTTGGCCGTTTCAGGATCTGTCGTTCCCCAACGGGCATTAACCGAGAGCCCTTTTGTCCATGCTGAACCAAGATCTTTTCCGTAATCAAGCCTTGCAGCCGGGACGAAGTTGACCAGGTCCTTGAAATTTGGGTTAATCACTTTGGAATGAGTGTCATATCCAAGCGCCTGCCACTCAGCAAAGGTCTTTCTTGATCCGCAATAATAAAACACAGGGGTACCGCTTTCGCAATAGAAGATATTATAATCTGATTCTAATCCGATAGTGCTTTCAATATCATCAACCTGGATGCAATAGGTCTGGTGTTTGGTATAAAAAATATTATTGTAGATTTTAGTACCGTGCGACACTGAATTCGGAGTGACATCTATGTGTGTATAGATGTAAATCAATCCGCGCCAGGTCTCTGAGGTGGTCCTGTCGGTATACAATGTATTATTGTAGACATTGACATTGCTCATTCCCTTGATGTTAATACCTACCGCGCCGCTTTTAATTATGTTGTAGGCAACTCCACCTGCCGTATTGACCATATTGTTTGCAGACTTACGGATTATGCCCATAGGCACACGGTCGAGGTAATTATATCTGATAACCGTGTTGATATTCTGGCCTGTGAATAATCCATGAGTGATAGATTTCATATCGGAGCCGGTCCACACGAATTTGTTGCCGGTAATTATGGCGCCATCAAGGTTGTTGTTTGTGCCTGCGATACCTTCGTCACCTGCCTGGAGCATGTATCCAAAGGTGTTTAAAGATGTGATCGAATTATTCTTAAAGGTAAAACTTGTTGGTACTGAGCGTGCAATACTTACACCCATCCATGTTGCATCGGAATTCGTATAGGTCTTCCCTTCTATGGTCAGGGAAGTCTGGGACTTCAGCGTTATCGATAAAAGCAGGAGTAAAACGGGAAGGATATATCTCATAAGCTCGTTTCTTTGACGAATAGTACTTATTCTTTGACCAATTCAATATTTTATACGACGAATGACCCCTTTTGTTGCAAAAGGCAGGGTGCAAACATATGGAAAAAATTTTTGACTTGGAACATTCTGAAGTATGAAATTACATTACGTCAACTTTAGGGGTACCTTCGTCAAAAGAAACATGGTTTTGATCAAATGCGGTTGCTGTTGGATTAGATGATCAAATGCAATGATGAGCCCTTGAAAATGAGGGGTGAACGGCGGTGGAGAGGCCATTTTTTCTGCCACTCTGACGTACTCCAGCCCTTATACAAACGTTTCTTTTGTGTATTTTCACATTTAGAAAGTTTTGTGCAATGCCTTGTCCGACCAGGCATCTTTTGCAGAAGTAATTGGCTGAGATAAAATCTGCAACACTGTTGCAATCAGTTCAATTATAGTTGTTTACAAAGGAATATGGCTGGGACTGACGGGGCGGAAGCACGCCCGGATGTATCGTCCGGGGTGGTTTTTAGGATATAGACTGGAGGGTAATTGCCCTCCCTGATTAAGGAAAGTTTGATGACAATGGTTTACCCTGCTTGGATAATGAATTTGCGGAGGAAGACTCTTAACTTTTTCAACCGCCATTCGGTTCCCAGATGGACTGTCTTCCTTGTTGATGCATCGGTCGTATTTATTGCATTTATTGTGGCCTATGTTCTCAGGTTTAATTTCCTCCTGCCTGAGGATCGTGAACATATTTTTATTTACCAGGCTCTTTTAGCAACAGCTGTTTACGCAGGTTTCGGCCTTGTATTCAAATCATATTCAGGGTTGTTAAGACATACAACCCTGACTGATATAACACTTGTATTTGTTGTCACCACCTGTTCGGTTGTTTCACTGGTTATACTTTCTTCCTTTGGCAAATGGCTGAGTTGGGCGGCAATACTTGCAATTCCCCACTCAATTCTTCTCATCCATTATGTTGCGGTATCATTATTCCTTTTTTTCGGAAGAATCCTGATCAAGCTGATATTCCTGTTTGCCACTGGTACTGTAACGAATAAGAAGAGAGTGCTTATTTATGGAGCGGGCGAGTTGGGTTTTGTTGTCAAAAGGGTTGTTCTCAGTGATCCTCGATACGGGTTTTATGTTTCCGGTTTTATTGATGACGACAGGAGCCTCCAGGGAAAGAAGATAAATGGGATTAATGTTTATGGTCCTTCAATATTATCGCCGGAGTTCATTGAAAAGAACAAGATTGAAAGTTTGATTATCGCAATAAAAGCCCTTAGCGTTGACAGGAAGAGCAGCATAATCCGTTCATCCGTAAACCTGGGTCTTGAAGTGCTTGATACTCCGGAGGTTGATAAATGGGTGGCCGGACAACTCAGGATGCCTCAGTTTAAGAGGGTTGACCTGGAGGATCTGCTTGGCCGCGAGCCTATTAAACTGAATATTGGATTAATTAAGAAGGGCCTCGAGGATAAGATTATACTTATTACCGGCGCCGCGGGGTCTATAGGTTCTGAGATTGCACGACAGCTGACAAGTTTCCAGTGCGACAGAGTAATACTTGTTGACCAGGCGGAGACGCCACTGTTTTATATTCAGAATGAACTAAGGGAAAAATTCCTGGATAACAGGTTTCAGATCCTGCCCGCAGACGTCACCAATGCCTCTAGAATGGAGCAGATCTTCTCCGATCATGGCCCCGACATTGTCTTTCATGCAGCCGCCTACAAGCATGTCTCCCTGATGGAGGAGAATCCTCATGAGGCAATACGTGTTAATGTGGGAGGAACCAAGGTAATGACGGATCTTGCTATAAAGTATGATGTGGAGAAATTTGTAATGATCTCCACAGACAAGTCTGTAAACCCCTCAAGTGTAATGGGCGCCTCGAAGCGCCTATGCGAGAAGGTTGTTCAGTCGAGCGCCCGGAAGGAGGGACATAAAACCCAGTTTATTATTACCCGATTTGGAAACGTTATTGGTTCCAACGGTTCAGTAATACCTATTTTCTCCCGGCAGATCGAGAACGGTGGACCGGTTACGGTGACCCATCCCGAGGTTTACAGGTATTTCATGACCATCCCGGAGGCGTGCCAGCTGGTCCTTGAAGCAGGATTTATGGGACAGGGTGGGGAAATCTTCGTCTTCGATATGGGTCAGCAGGTCAAAATAGCCGACCTGGCCAGGGCGATGATCAAACTGTCCGGATTTATTCCCGACAAGGACATTCAGATAGTCTATACCGGTTTGCGTCCGGGAGAGAAACTATATGAAGAGTTGCTGACCGATTCGGAGCATACACTACCAACTCATCATCCAAAGATTAAAAAGGCACATGTGGAGGAGATAAATGGTAGGGCAGTTATGTCAGTCATTGACAAGCTTCTGAAAGAATTGTACTCCTATTCCAATGAGGAAGTAGTTCACATAATGAAAGACCTTATCCCGGAGTATCATTCGACAAATGGTAAGTTTAAGAAGGGTAAGGATCAGAAAGTTCTTAAATCATAATTCACTACCTTCACATGGCGGAGCATCATCCTTTAAACAGTGGATGAGAGGGCGGACAGTCAGTTTTTAAGGATAATATCAACAACGGCGTAACACGGGGACAAGCTCCGCGTTATTGTGGTTAAATAAATATCATGGACTTCAACGGAAAATGTTTAC
>DNOQ01000449.1 GCA_003501665.1 Bacteroidales bacterium
GGAGCATGTATCCAAAGGTGTTTAAAGATGTGATCGAATTATTCTTAAAGGTAAAACTTGTTGGTACCGAGCGTGCAATACTTACGCCCATCCATGTTGCATCGGAATTCGTATAGGTCTTTCCTTCGATGGTCAGGGAAGTCTGGGACTTGAGAGTTATCGATAATAGCAGGAGTAAAACAGGAAGGATATATCTCATAAGCTCGCTTTCTTTGACGAATAGTACTTATTCTTTGACCAATTCAATATTTTATACGACGAATGGCACCTTTTGTTGCAAAGGCAGGTTGCAAACATATGGAAAAACTTTTTGACCTGGAACATTCTGAAGTATGATTTTACATTACGTCAACTTTAGGGGTACCTTCGTCAAAAGAAACATGGTTTTGATCAAATGCGGGTGCTGTTAGATAAGATGAACAAATGTAATGATGAGTCGTTATTAATGAGAGTTAAACAGCGGTGGAGGGGTCCTTTTTTCTGTCACTCTGATATACGCTGGCCTTCATACAACCGTTTCTTTTATGTATTTTCACATTTGGAAAGTTTTGTGCAATGCCATGTCCGGCCGGGCATCTTTTGCAAAATTAGTTGGCTGAGATATAATCTGCAACATCGTTGCAATCAGCTCAATTATAATCGTTTGCAAAGAAATGTATCTGGGACTGACGGGGCGTAAGCACGCCCGGAGGTTAACGTCCGGAGAAGTTTATAGGATATAGAGTGGAGGGTAATTGCCTCCCTGATTGAGTAAAGTTTGATGACTATGGTTTACCCTGCTTGGATAATGAATATGCGGAGGAAGACTCTTAACTTCTTCAATAGGCATTCGGTTCCCAGATGGACTGTCTTCCTTGTTGATGCATCGGTCGTATTTTTTGCATTTATTGTAGCCTATGTTCTCAGGTTTAATTTTGACTTGCCTGAGGACAGGGAACATATCTTTATATATCAGGCTCTTATTGCGACAGCTGTTTATGCAGGTTTTGGCCTTGTATTCAAATCATATTCAGGGTTATTAAGACATACCACGCTGACTGATATAACTCTGGTATTTGTTGTAACCACCTGTTCGGTCATCGTATTGGTTATATTATCATCCCTTAATCAATGGCTGCGTTGGGTAGCAATACTTGCAATTCCCCAGTCAATTCTTCTCATCCATTATGTTGCGGTATCATTATTCCTGTTTTTCGGAAGGATCCTGATCAAGCTGATATTCCTGTTTGCCACGGGTACTGTAAGGAACAAGAAGAGAGTTCTCATCTATGGCGCGGGCGAGTTGGGCTTTGTAGTTAAGAGGGTTGTTCTTAGCGATCCTCGCTACGGGTTTCATGTATCCGGCTTTATTGATGACGACAGGAGTCTTCAGGGCAAGAAGATCAATGGAATTAATGTCTATGGTCCATCAATATTATCGCCGGAGTTCATTGAAAAGAACAAGATTGAGAGTTTGATTATCGCAATAAAGTCGCTTAGTGTAGACAGGAAAAGTAGTATAATCCGTTCTTCAGTTAACCTGGGTTTAGAAGTGCTTGATACGCCGGAGGTGGATAAGTGGGTGGCAGGACAACTCAGGATGCCTCAGTTTAAAAGGGTTGACCTGGAGGATCTCCTTGGCCGGAAGCCTATCAAACTGAATATTGGATTGATTAAGAAAGGTCTCGAGGATAAGACTATTCTTATTACCGGCGCCGCGGGGTCAATAGGTTCTGAAATCGCACGACAGATGACAAGTTTCCAGTGCGACAGGGTATTACTTGTTGACCAGGCAGAAACGCCACTGTTTTATATTCAGAATGAACTCAGAGAAAAATTTCTGGATATCAGGTTTCAGATCCTGCCAGCCGATGTAACCAATGCCTCAAGAATGGAGCAGATCTTCTCCGAGCATGGCCCCGACATCGTTTTTCATGCGGCTGCCTACAAGCATGTCTCCCTGATGGAAGAGAATCCGCATGAGGCAATACGGGTTAATGTGGGGGGAACTAAGGTAATGACGGATCTTGCAATAAAGTATGAGGTGGAGAAATTTGTAATGATCTCAACTGACAAGTCCGTGAATCCATCCAGTGTCATGGGCGCATCGAAGCGCCTATGTGAGAAAGTTGTGCAGGCGAGCGCCCGTAAAGAAGGACATAATACCCAGTTTATTATTACCCGATTTGGGAATGTCATTGGCTCCAACGGTTCAGTGATTCCCATCTTCTCCCGGCAGATCGAGAACGGAGGACCGGTCACGGTGACCCATCCCGAGGTGTACAGGTACTTCATGACCATCCCGGAGGCATGCCAGCTTGTGCTTGAAGCGGGATTCATGGGTCAGGGAGGCGAGATTTTCGTCTTCGATATGGGACAGCAGGTTAAGATAGCCGACCTCGCCAGGGCGATGATCAAGTTGTCAGGCTTTATTCCCGACAAGGATATCCAGATTGTATACACCGGATTGCGACCGGGCGAGAAACTGTATGAAGAATTGCTGACCGATTCGGAGAAAACCATCCCGACACACCATGAGAAAATAAAAATAGCCCAGGTTGAGGAAATTGATGGCGAGATAGTACTGGAACATATTGACTGGCTTCTAAGGGACCTTTATACATTGTGTTCATGCGAGGTGGTTCAGGCCATTAAAGACCTCATTCCCGAGTACCAGACTACTAACGGAAAATTCAGGGAGGTCCATAGCAAATCGCACAAATAATATGAAATCGAAAACAGTGCTGACTTATTAATTGTAATAATGGACTTTAACGGAAAATGTTTACTGATCACCGGAGGAACTGGCTCATTCGGCAATGCGGTTTTGCGCCGGTTTCTCAATACTGAAATCCGTGAGATAAGGATTTTCAGTCGTGACGAAAAGAAGCAGGACGATATGCGACAGTTCTACCAGAATCCAAAGATCAAGTACTTCATTGGAGACGTGCGAGACAGGCAGAGCATAGACAATGCAATGAAAGGGGTTGATTATGTCTTCCATGCTGCCGCTCTCAAGCAGGTGCCCTCCTGCGAGTTCTTTCCTGCAGAGGCGGTAAGGACAAATGTCCTTGGTTGCGAAAACGTGCTTGACTCGGCCCAGTTTCACAAGGTTAAAAGGGTAATTGTTCTGAGTACTGACAAGGCTGTCTACCCGATCAATGCAATGGGTATGACCAAGGGCCTGAGTGAAAAGGTCATGGTAGCGAAGTCACGCAACCTCAATGGCAGTGCTACGATCTTCTGCGGAACTAGGTACGGCAATGTCATGGCCTCCCGCGGATCGGTTATTCCTCTGTTCGTGAAACAGATGAAGCATGATCAGCCTATAACCGTTACCGATCCGAATATGACCAGATTCATGATGACCCTCGAGAGCGCTGTTGATTTGGTCCTGTTTGCCTTTGAGCACGGCGAGAATGGCGATATTTTTGTAAAGAAATCGCCGGCAACAACAATTGAGAGCCTTGCTCATGCAATTAAAGAACTCTATAATTCAGTGTCCGAGATTAAGGTCATTGGTTCACGCCACGGCGAAAAGCTGTTTGAAACGCTCGTCAATCGCGAAGAGATGGCAAAGGCAGAGGATATGGGCGATTACTTCAAAATCCCGGCAGATACACGGGATCTGAATTATAACAAGTTCTTCACAGAAGGTACCGAGGCTGTATCGCAGACCGATGAATACACCTCACACAATACAAAGCGACTTGATGTTAAAGAAACCAAGGAGCTTCTTATGACTCTGAGCTTTATAAGGCAGGATGTTCTCAAGGAGGGACCGGAGGTATTATACGAACCATAAAAGGATGCAGAAGGTCCATGGGATTATTGAAAACCTGTAGGTTCCACAAGTAATAGAAAAGGAATTAATTATCATATGTAAGCCTGAGGTTTCAGGTACCTGTTACACTAAACTTTAATAAAATGGGTAGAAAAACAACTGGTTTGCTGGCTTTGGCTTTTTGCATGGCAACGTTCGCGGTTAAAGCACAGGACAGCAACCTCAATTTTAATGTACAGGGTTTGGGAGGGATCACAACCCGGGACATAATGCCATTTTGGTTAAGGACAAATCAGTTTGGAAGCATACCTCTGGATGGGCCTTCCCTGAGCATGATTGGCTCACTCAAAAAGGAATATAAACAGTCTGGAGATAAGTTGTTTGACTGGGGCACCTCCTTTGAAGGACGTGCTAATCTTGGGCAGGGTTCAAACCTGACCCTGATTGAAGGATATGGTAAAGTCCGACTTGGCAAATTTGAGCTTAGAGCAGGCCGATCAAAGGAAATAATGGGTCTTTGCGACACAACTCTCACTTCAGGTTCCTGGGCTGTGTCAGGGACCAATCTGGGGATTCCTGAAGTTGAACTGTCCGTCCGTGATTTTTGGACTTTGCCCTGGTTTGGGCAGCTTTTTGCATTTAAAGGTAATTATGCACATGGATGGCTTGGAACGGTATCCATGGCAAGGTTTATAATGCAGGACACCTTGCTGCTTGACTCCTATCTCCATCAAAAATCGTTATATGGAAGATTTGGGAAACCGGCATGGAGAATCAAGCTGTATGGAGGCTTTAATCACCAGGTGGTTTGGGGGCATGAGCAGGAATATTATACTGAAGTCTACACTTTATCGCCGGTTGAGACTTACCTCCATGTAATTACCGGAACTAAGTACTCCAGCGGTTATATACAGGATGAGAGACAAGGTAATCATTTAGGATCTATCGATATTGGCCTGGAATATGAATTTGAGAAAGTCAGATTATTACTATACCGACAGAATTTTTTCGAAGCAGGAGCACTTGCTCATCTTGCGAACATACAGGATGGACTTAATGGTTTCAGTATTGAGAACCTGCACAAGGGAGATAAAAAGGGTCTTTGGAACAAACTGCTTTTTGAGTTTCTGTATACCAGGAACCAGGCTGGTGAACCATGGTCTCCTGAAACAGGGTCTGCATATGAACCTTATTATAATCATGGCCAGTATGTTTCAGGGTGGTCTTATCTGGGGACAGGATTGGGGACATCATTTATAGGCACAAGAGATTACATCAGAGAAGACCTGCCGGCACACCCTGTGGAGTATTTTATTAATAACCGGGTGATGGCTTTTCATTTTGGCTGTGATGGAAAGGTTAAAGACCTGGGGTATCTGCTCAAAGCATCCTGGTCAAAGAACTATGGTACTTATCGTACGACAGATGAGGAGCAATCAACCAACCTGCCGGATCCCGGATCTTTGGGAGTTTTTGGCGAAGTCAGGCAGTTTTCGGGATTTCTCGAATTAAACAAGGAACTGGATAGTGGTTTAAACCTTGGGCTCATTGGAGCATTTGACCTTGGCAAATTATATTACAACTCTTTTGGCCTTTTCCTGAAGGCTGCATATGCATTTAATTTGTAGAATTTCTGCTCTTTCTTCCTGCAGAATAATATGAATGTCACTGTGCAATTCCATTTTTATTAAGATAATTTCAGGGCAACGCAGGCATGATCAAAATCGGCATTACCGGCCAGACCGGTTTCATTGGAAGCCATCTTTACAATTTTCTTGGACTGAAAAAGGAGGAGATTGTGCGTATTCCTTTTCAGGATCATTTCTTCACCGATCAAAACAGCCTGGAATCATTTGTTGGCCAATGTGATGTGATTGTCCATCTGGCCGCTCTCAACCGTCATAATGACCCTCAGGTCATATATGATACAAATATCAGTCTTATAAACAGATTGATCGAGGCCCTCGAAAAGACCTCCTCCAAACCTCATGTACTATTTTCCTCATCGACACAGGAAGAGAGAGACAATGTTTTCGGAAAATCAAAAAGAGATGGAAGGGTACTGCTTGCAAACTGGGCAAAAAGAAACGGGGCCTTATTTACAGGGTTGATTATACCCAATGTATTCGGACCTTTCGGCAGACCGTACTACAATTCAGTAGTTGCAACCTTTTCTCATCAACTTACTCACAATGAGCAGCCAGGAATTGAGACGGACGCTCTGCTAAAGCTTATTTACATCGGTGACCTTGTTAAAACTATCTACTATCTCATAACCAACCGGATCACTGACGAAGAATACAGAGTGCCTCCTACTGATGAGGCTAAGGTGACGGATTTATTAAACTTACTGCAAAGCTTTAAGGACCATTATTTTGAAAATGGAATTTTACCTGACCTCAAGGATCCGTTTGAGTCTAATTTATTCAACACATTTGTCTGCTATCTTGACCATTCGAAATACTTTCCATTTAAACTGAAGAAGAACGTTGATGAGCGAGGGTCATTTGTTGAAACAGTTAAACTGAAGAGCGGTGGACAGGTTTCTTTCTCCACGACTAAACCCGGGATAACCCGGGGTAATCATTTCCATACCCACAAAGCCGAAAGATTTGCGGTTATTAAGGGTAAGGCACGCATTCAGCTTAGACGAATTGGAACAGATGATATTCTGAATTTTGAGCTTGACGGGAATGAGCCGTCATATGTCGATATGCCCATATGGCATACTCATAACATAACTAATATCGGCGACGAGGAGCTTTACACCATTTTCTGGATAAGCGAATTCTATGATCCCTCTGACCCTGATACATTTTTCGAAATAGTGTAACTTGACAAGCATTAACCTTCTTTGTTTTAACAAACCTCTGGCAGATCATGAATAGCCCAGCTCTCAAAGTTCTAACCATTGTTGGAACCCGTCCGGAAATAATCCGACTTTCCAGGGTGATGTCCTTGCTTGATGAACACGTTAATCACATCATAGCTCATACCGGGCAGAATTATGACTATGAACTTAATGAAGTATTTTACAAAGACCTGGAGTTACGGAAACCGGACTTCTTTCTTAATGTTGATGTTTCCTCACTTGAGGCTTCGGTTGGTGACATAATCCGGAAATCCGGAGAATTACTAAGAAACGAGAGCCCGGATGCACTACTTGTCCTGGGCGATACGAATTCCTGTCTCTCAGCCTATATGGCAAAGAGGTTGCATATACCAATATTTCATATGGAAGCAGGGAACCGCTGCTTCGACTTCAATGTTCCGGAAGAGATTAACAGGAGAATAATAGATCACATATCGGACTTCAATCTGGTCTATACTGAACACGCAAGAAGGCATCTCATTGATGAAGGGATTCCTCATCGCCGCATCTATCTCACAGGATCACCAATGTTCGAAGTTCTGAATCACTACAAGAGTAAGATATTGGAATCTGAGATCATCAGCAGTTTGAATCTCATTCCTAAAGGATATTTTGTAATCTCTACTCATCGCGAAGAGAATGTAGACAATCCCGGCAATCTCAAAAAGATCCTGTTGATTCTGAACCGGCTGGCAGAAGAGTACAAGATTCCGATAATAGTCAGTACACATCCACGCACACGAAAGCGGATAGAGGCTACAGCGAACTTCAAAACCAGTTCTCTGGTCCGGTTTCTAAAGCCCTTTGGCTTCACCGATTATATTCATCTTCAGATGAATGCATTATGTACTTTATCTGACAGCGGTACAATAAGTGAAGAATCAGCGATATTGAATTTCCCGGCCATTTCCCTCAGAAACTCAATGGAACGTCCTGAGGCTCAGGATGCAGGCACAATAATTCTAACAGGATTTGATGCAGATGTTGTTATTTCCTCAATCAGGTTAGCCGTTAGCGAGCATGAAGCCCAAATCTCTAAGGAGATCCCTGATGAATACAAGATTCCTGACACATCCTGGAGAGTACTGAAATTGATTCAAGGCGGGTCGTCATTGTCAAATGTCTGGTATGGAATTGCTAAATAGGGCAAATTATTGACGGCATTTGAGCACCCCTGCCTCAAAATTTTATCTAATATTAATTATCTGTCGCGTTATTTAGGTGCTTTTTATATATTTATATGCTAAAACTTCCCGGTATGAAAAAGCGCTCTGCAATACCCTTCATTATTGTACTTTTAATGATTTTACTAACTTCCTGTGTTTCAAGGAAAAAGCTGACTTATCTTCAATTTAATGACAAGACTCCTGAATCTGGCCTGAGTCTTGGAGAAAACAGACCTTCGGTCACTCCGTCAGCTTATAAGATATTGCCATATGACAATCTTTATATACGGGTTATTACCCCTGATCCTCAGTGGTCAGACTTATTCAACAGCATGCCAATAGGGGCAGGCGGATCGGTGACACAGGAGAGCGCCGGATTATTTGGTTATTCAGTTGATGATAAGGGTAATATTGAGATCCCGTTTGTTGGTAAGGTTGAGGTAGGGGGGCTCACTCTCTCTGAGATAAAAACAAAGCTTGATTTAATTTTTACGAATTATGTTACTGACGCGGCAATTACAATTCGCCTGGTTAATAACTTCATTAGTGTCCTTGGGGAGGTGAATGCTCCAGGGCGTTATCCCCTCACAAAGGACCGCATAAATGTGTTCGAAGCTTTGTCGTTGGCCGGCGATATGAGTGCATTCAGCGATCGACAAAAGGTTCAGTTGATAAGACCTTCTCCCTATGGTCCGGTAATCAAGGAGTTTTCCCTTGCGGACAGAAGCATACTATCATCTGAGTATTATTATATAATGCCTAACGATATCATCTATGCTGTACCTATGCAGGGAAGGTCATTTGAGTTAAATGCAACCTTCTGGTCATTGGTTTTAAGCACTATTACATCAACCCTGGGTGTATTAGCTTTTTTTAGAACTCTCTAAAAGCACAACTGTCAAATTCTTTGGCATGCCAGTCAGGTAAAGCATTTAAGAAATGCCCTCATATTGTAAATTACCGGCCATTTATTGTTAAATACTGAACAATTCAATTGGGATGAAAAACAACGACAACTTTATTTTGGAACAACAGCAAAAGCATAGTCAGGATATAAGCAGTCTCGATCTAACAGTAATATTGCCCATAGTATTGAAGCACTGGTACTGGTTTTTATTCTCAATTGCCATTGCCCTGTTAGCTTCCGTATGGTATATCAGACACACTATGCCAGTATATCGTACTACTGCAACAATCCTGGTCAATGAACGAGACGACAGAGCACTGGTTGATAATTCAGATCTCCTGCAGGGGCTTGGGCTTCCTGGCGGAATGAAGAATATCCAAAACCAGATCATGTTGATAAAGTCAAGAGCTCTTACGGAAAGAACTCTCAACGAGCTCTCCTATGAGGTTGAATATTATTTCAGAACAATTAGGAACCAATTACCCATTTATCCTGAGTTACCGATTAAGGTAGTATCCGACAATGTGAACGCATTACCAAAGGATATCGAATTCGCCATTACATTTAAAGGAGACAGTATATACCAGGTAGAATCTAAATCAGAAGTCTATCCGTTACTTAAGACGGCTGCCTTTGGCGAGAATATTGAAGTCCAGGGAGGCAGCTTCATGATTGAGTGCAGGGATTTTGCATGGCTTAGCAGAAACTTTGACCGTAAACTCTACTTTAAAGTTCACAGTCGCCGAAGACTGACTAATGCCTATGGTACCAGACTTAATGTCGAACTGGTATCCAGAGAGGGGTCTGTTTTGCGGATTAGCCTTGAGGGCACAAACAGAGCCAAAGATGTAGATTTTCTCAATAAACACATTGAAGGGTTTCAGGCAATTTCACTGGACAAGAAGAATGCTGAAGCTCACAGAAGAATTCAGTTCATAGATGATCAGCTGGTCGGAATATCGGATTCTCTGTCACTTACAGAAAACAGGCTGCAGCAGTTCCGCTCGTCAAACAGGGTAATGGACCTTTCCGCTCAGGGACAATCAATTATAGGCCAGGTTACCCTGCTTGAAAATGAGAGAGCCCGCCTGAGTCTTGAGGCAAATTATTACGACTATCTGGCTGATTATCTCGAGAAGGACGCAACCGGAGAAATGCCGATTGTCCCGGTGACTATGGGCATTTCCGATCAGGGTCTCACCCGGCTCGTTAATGAACTTACTGCACTTCAGGGACAAATGACGGCCCGTGGCGCGGGGGAAATGAATCCTTTACAAAGAAACCTCGAACTGAGAATTCGAACATCAAAGGATGCTTTAAGGGAGACGCTTAATGGTCTAAGAAGAGCCAATAGTCTTGCCAGATCTGAAAATCAACAGCAAATAAACCGGGCAAATGCTCAGGCAGCAGCACTGCCTGTAACCGAAAGGCAACTCCTGGGTATTGAGAGGAAATTCGAGCTTAATAACGAAATTTATACGTTTTTGTTGGAAACCAGGGCTGAGCAGGAAATGCAAAAAGCATCCAACAGGGCTGACAGCGAAGTGATAGACCCTGCTGACGAGCGATTTAGCATTCTTGTTTCTCCCAAAAAGGCAATGGTAACTCTCATTGCGCTATTCCTAGGATTTGCAGTCCCGTTGTTTACGATTATTCTTGGCAACCTGTTTAATAGGAAGCTTAAGGACGAAGACATAAGGCGTATAACGGACTACCCCATCGTGGGTAACATACCACATAGCAGCGACAAGCATAGTACGGTGGTATTTGACAATCCCACTTCTTCAGTTGCGGAGGCCTTCCGCCTCCTGCGCTCTAAGATGCAGTTCTTTACAAAAGAAGCAAAGGCTCCGGTGATCCTGGTAACTTCAACTTTACCCGGAGATGGGAAAACTTTTGCGGCCATTAATCTGGCATCTGTTTGCAGTTTATTAGGTAAGAAGACGATTCTGATTGGATTTGACTTACGTAAACCAAGGATCTACCAGGATTTTAACCTCGAAAATGAGAAGGGTGTTTCTACCTGGCTGATTGGTAAGGATAGTATTCAGGATATCATACAGAAAACCCAATACGAGAATTTTTCAGTCATTACGGCAGGACCAATACCCCCTAACCCTTCCGAACTTACTGCGTTGGAAAAAACACAGGAGTTATTGAATCATCTTAAGGAGAGATATGACTATATATTGATTGATTCCTCTCCAATCGGAATTGTATCCGATACGTATTACCTGGCATCCATGTCGGATGCATGTCTGGTGGTAGTGAGGCCCGGAAAGACAATCAGGGATGCGTTTATCAGCACCTTGACCGAGATCAATTCCTCAGGAATAAAAGGGGTCAGTCTCGTAATCAATGATATTCAATCAGACAGTAAACACTATGGGTACGGAGAAAGATACGGATACACCAGTGATAAAGAGCGATCGAAAAGAAAGTCTATATTTAAAAGGTACCGTAAGAGATAAGGTATAATCAGTGATCCATGCCGAATCGTCACTGCTGTCTGTCATCTAAGTAATATCTGTTTCTTTGAACGGTTCTCCGAATTCCAGTAATACCAATCAGGCAATTTGGGTAGGCCTTGGCCAGCTTAGTTCCTTCTTCCTGTCTATTCTAAGTGCCGCCATATTAGCACGGTATTTTAACAAGGGTGACTACGGAACTTATAAACAAGTCCTTTACATTTACAATACCTTACTGATACTCTTTTCTGCCGGTCTGCAGGGGGCGTACTCCTATTTTCTGCCCAAACAGACGATGGAGGAGGGTAAAGATTTTGTATACAAATTAATCAGGGTCTTTATTCTCCTTGGCTTATGCTTTTCAGCCTCCTTGTTTTTGCTGGCCCCGTCAATTTCTGACCTGTTCAAGAACCCAGATTTGGCAAAGGGCCTCAGAATATTTTCTGTTGTGCCGGCACTTATGTTCCCGATAATAGGGATTGAAGGAGTTTACGCTTCACTCCGGAAGACCCATGTTCTTGCGATCTATATTACTCTGACCCGGCTTTTAATGCTGGCGTTGATCACGCTCCCTGTCTTATTGCTTAAAGGAACATACTTAACAGCTCTCTATGGATGGATCGCAGCATCTCTCATCACCTGCCTCCTTGCCCTGTATCTCATTCTTAAACCATACACCAAGGTACAACGCCAGAATACCTCTTTCAGATATCAGGATATATTTAAATATAGCATGCCACTTATGGTTGCTACAATTTATGGAATCCTAATCAGATTCGCTGACCAGTTCTTCATCAGCCGGTACTACGGGGCGGAGGTATTTGCGGAGTTTTCCAATGGGTTTATTGACCTGCCATTTGTTGCTATGATAAGTGGTGCCACAGTAACTGTATTATTGCCACTGTTTTCAAGATTCAGCGGTTCCTCTGACGGACTTGAAAATATATGTCGGACCTGGAAGAGTGCAACAGAAAGATCAGTCATTCTCGTATATCCTATCCTGGCTTTTTTTGTCTTCAACGCCAAGAGCTCCGTTATAGCGTTATATGGGGAGCAATATGCTGTGTCCGCAGTATATTTTATAATCGGCATGTTGATTGGCTTCTTTAATATTATTGTTTTTCAGTCGGTACTATTTGCCCTGGGAAAGACAAGAGTTTATGCCAGAATTCATTTGATTCAGGCTTTACTGATATGGGTGACCGGGTTCTTAGTCGTCCGCCTTGCCGGGACGTCGGTTACCTATGCAGTCCTCTCACGATTATTTTATATTGGTCAGGTGTGTCTGGGGATTTTTTATGCTACAAAAGTGCTTGGCGTGAAACTGGGATATGTTATTCCTTTCAGTTCGATGATTAGAGTCCTTATACATTCTTCCGTTATTTGCGGACTCATGAGCTTTATTGTCGGCTTGTTAAATATCAATGAATTCTTTACATTAGGATTGTCCGGCCTTGTTTCCGGTATCCTGGTAATTTTTACCGGTGATTACTTTGGAATCCGATACAGGGAAATTATCAAATCAGTGTTATTCAGTTCCCCGGGGGCTTCATTACTTAGAAGATTCAAAGAAAAAATGGCCTGATTTAACGGTTAGTCATCATTTATCATAAACCTGAAGATTCTCTTAATTTAAAAACAGATTTTGTTTATGTGTGGAATTTCCGGAATAGTTTCTCCAGGTAACTTTGATGCAGAAGAGATCATACTGATGAATTCTGCTATCCGCCATAGGGGTCCCGATGATGAAGGATTCTTACTGCTTGACGCACAACGAAATCTCCATATTGCCGGAGGAAAGGACACTCCTTCTGGCAGTTGGGGCTCAAAGTTTGCCTATTCTCCCGGGGAAAGAATCCAGGATTTAACAAATGAGAAATGCATCCTGGCTATCGGTCACCGCAGACTGTCGATACTGGATCTCTCAGATGCAGGTCACCAGCCAATGTCATCATCTGACGGAAGGTATTGGATAGCATTTAACGGGGAAATTTACAACTACCTGGATATTAAGAATGAACTTCGAAGGACCGGACATCATTTTATTACCAGGACTGATACAGAGGTGATACTCGCTGCATATGCTGAATGGGGTGAGAAGTGTCTTGAGAAATTAGCCGGTATGTGGGCATTTGCCATCTATGATACAATCCTCGGAGAGATATTTCTTGCGCGTGATCGTTATGGCATTAAGCCACTCTATTATTGGTTCTCCCCGAACGGTAGCTTTTACTTTGCGAGTGAAATCAAACAGTTTACCTTATGCAAAGGCTGGGCAGCAAGGATGAACCCGGAAAGAGGATATGACTACCTGGCATACTCGTTCACGGATCATACTGATGAAACCATGTTTGCCGGGGTTTTTCAACTTCCTTCCGGTTCCTGTTACAGGTCTGCTATTTATGACCTGAAACAAGACATAAATGGTCGCATAACTAACTACAAGTGGTATTCACAACTCCGTAAACCTTTTACTGGAACTTTTTCTGATGCTACTGAAGTCTTCAGAGAGCTATTTGAAAAATCCGTACGGGAACACCTGAGTGCAGATGTGCCAGTGGGAACGGCACTTTCCGGGGGCCTCGACTCATCCTCAATTGTATGTGAGGTTAACCGAATTCTTCGTATTGATGGGAAATCAGAACTGCAAAAGACATTCTCTTCGTGCGCGGCTGATGAAAGATATGACGAGAAGAAGTGGATGGACATAGTAATTAATCATACCAGTGTTGATGCTCACCTCATATACCCTCAATTGCAGGAGGCTATTGATTCTACACCGGATCTCATCTGGTATCAGGATGAGCCGTATCAATCGCAAAGCGCATTCCTTGGGTATAGTGTTTTCGGCCTGGCAAAGAAGAATGGAGTAAAAGTCCTTCTAAACGGCCAGGGAGCAGACGAATATCTTGGTGGTTATGGTCAGTTCGCAGCTGCCCGATATGCGAACATGGTGAGGCAATTACGGATCTCCGCTCTATTAAACGATATCAATAAACTCCGGAAGGTCCGGAATATTTCAAAGTCTACCCTGTCAAAACACATATTATACCACCTGATTCCTGCCAATATCCGGAAAAGGGCGTTAACCCTTACGAGCAGCGCCGATGAGGTAAAAAAGATGATTGATATCGGGAAGTTGAATATCACTGATAATCACCCATATGAGATCATTCCGGTAAAAATGAATTCGATACCCGAGATTTCAGAACATTTGACTTTTTATAGCACTCTTCCGAAGTATCTGAGATGGGAGGACAGGAACTCAATGGCCCACTCGGTTGAGGCAAGGGTACCATTCCTGGACCACAGGCTTGTTGAATTTGCATATTCTTTACCTGAGGATTTTCTGGAAAAAGACGGAGTCACCAAGCGGGTAATGCGAGAAGCGATGGGTAATTTACTTCCTGAAAAAATCAAGAACAGGAAGGACAAAATGGGATTCACCACCCCTGAGGAGATGTGGGTGAAACGGGAGAAACCTGATTTCTTCAAAGGGAAAATTGCCGAAGCAATTTCTGTAACCGGGGGGATTATCAATAATGAAGCTCTGAGTTATTTCGACAAGATAGTTGTCGGGGAAGTCCCATTTGATTTCACATACTGGCGGCTTATTCTCTTCAGTGAATGGGTGAAGAAGTTTCAGGTCAAACTATTGTAATCCGCTGGTTGGAGATGACACAGTCGACCCCAATTATACCTGTTCAACCTCACGATGGTGAACTTTAACCTCAGTCCTGATTGGGATTAAATTATAAGTACGGAAATTAAACAATAGAGAAGGAAAATCATATCTGTCACAAGGAACTCTTCCATGCCTAAAAAGAAAATCTTAATTGTAGCCTCAAGTTTTTATCCAAATAACTCTCCAAGATCTTTCCGCTCAACCGAACTCGCAAGGGAGCTGGCCAGACAGGGACATGAAGTGGTTGTTAAAATTCCTTTCCGGGGATTTAATTACTCCGACTTTGCGGCAGAAAACCACCTTATTATTAAGGACCTGGGAGCTCTGAGATTTAAGGACATTGAGCTGAAGGGTAATAAATGGATGATATTGATAAAGCGGTTTTTCAGGAGAGTATTAATTCTGTTGATTGAATTCCCTTTTATAGAGCTTATGTTCAAAGTTTCAAAAAGCCTGAAACATGAAAGTGGACATAACCTTTTGATATCTGTCGCTGTGCCCTTTCCCATCCACTGGGGAGTAGCAAAAGCCAGGTCGAAAAGACATGAGATAGCGGATGCCTGGATTGCCGATTGTGGTGATCCTTATATGGGGGACACAACAGATTCATTCCGTAAGATGTTCTATTTTAAATATATAGAGAAATGGTTTTGCCGCAAGGCAGATTTCATCACGGTTCCTTTTGAAGGTGCTATATCAGCATACTATCCTGAGTTCCGTGACAAGATCAGGGTTATTCCTCAGGGAATTCGACTTGAGGGTCTGAAAATTCCAGATTATAAAAAGGTAAATGATTACCCGGTTTTTGGATATGCAGGAGGATTCATTCCCGGGAAACGAGATCCCAAATCACTCGTGCATTTCTTGTCAGCATATAACAAAAAGTTTAAATTCGTTGTGTACACTGCTCAGACAGAAATGCTTTTACCATATAAGCAAATACTTCAGGAAAGGCTCGACATAAAGCATAGCATTCCTCGTGACGACTTGCTGAAAGTTCTTTCAGGAATGGACTTCCTGATTAATCTTGATAATAACACATCGACCCAGCTCCCAAGCAAACTGATTGATTATGCAATTACCGGCAGGCCTGTGCTTAATGTGACTTCGGATACGGACTTTACATTGTTGATTGAGTTTTTAGATGGAGATTACAAAGGAAGAATGAAGCTGGAGCCGCCTGAAAAATATGATATCAGAGTGGTTGCGGAAGCGTTTGTCCGGTTGCATGATAATGATTAGATCATGAGCA
>DNOQ01000355.1:0-11103 GCA_003501665.1 Bacteroidales bacterium
CTCTAAGTCTCTAAGTCTCTCAGTCTCTCAGTCATCCTCTTCTCCCCCTCTCCTCTTCTTCCCGTCAACACCTCTTCCCCAACACCCAATCACCCTTACGGTTCCAGCATCAGCTCCTCCTGTTTCCTGAAACTTCTGCCAAGACTTATCAGTCTGGCTCCTATCCTGCAATCGAGGCATCTTCTTTTTCTGCAATAACTGTTCCTGAGCTGTAAAAGAGCCTGGGAAAAGAAAGCCGATTCTGCTTCTATACCGATAACTTTCCATTCATTAATTATGGAATTTTCTTCAGGAGCTATCTCTTCAAGAAATGAGAGTGCCTTTTCGCAGACCTCATTAATATCCCTTGTTCTGCCATAAACAAATATTGACGGGATAACGGCATTTATGAGAAGTATATCAGATGCCTGTGACCCGGTATGTTTTGGGGAGTATCGGCTTTCCCGTCCGAACACAAAATGATTATCCCAGTAATCAGAAGCCCTTACATCAAATACCCCCTTCAGATCCTTAATATCATTACATTCAAGCGCCCTGGAGAATAATCCGCCCGTACCGGAAAGCATCGCCGCAAGTTGTGAGAGCCTTACCGTGGGAAAATTGGCCGGACGCAACCTGGCGAATTTCCATATCCATCCGTGCAGTGGCTGAAGAGAATATTTTGCAGAAAGGATTTTGTATTCCCTTATCAGTGATATATAATAATCATCCGTTACCGCCTCTCTGAAGAGCCCTTCATCAAGCAAACCGGCACTGCCGAACAGGAGTGCCTCAATCTGAAAACGGTTGTCCGAGTGCTTCCTTATGATCCTGAATGGAAGAGCGGTCGCCAGCATTTCGAACGGTTCGGTATTAACCCTGAAACCGAAATATCGGCAAAGCAATCTGTAAAATGTCTCTTCCCAGTCATTGCCTGTTTCCGAATATATCCTGAGAATTTGTTCCGACTTTTCCCGCAATCTCTCAATAACCAGCGAGCCAAGCCAGTGTCTGACGAATAAAGGATCAATCT
This sequence comes from Bacteroidales bacterium, assembly GCA_003501665.1. GTDB lineage: Bacteria > Bacteroidota > Bacteroidia > Bacteroidales > VadinHA17 > LD21. Next base: position 1,013 of record DNOQ01000355.1, read on the forward strand.
GCCTTATATCTTCCTGACATGCAATTATAAAGGGATTATTGACAAGGTCCAGATATTTTTCGTACAGTTCCGGATTGAAAGACATAGTAGTTGTCAGTATCTCTACTCCTTTGGAATTAAAGACCTTTTTATCATTCATGGCAACCACATGAAGTATTACATTATCATAGGCCCGATCAAGATTATGACCATGAGTGTCAAAATGAGATGCAGAAGAATGTATTTCAACATTTCCTGCCCATTCAGTGCCGCCTATAATAAGTCTGGCATTAAAAAAATCAGGACCTGCGTCATGATTATATTCCCCCGGGTGAATTACCTTAATTTTATTATTCTCTGTATCACGGATGGAATCAGGATCATAAAGTGAGTATTTCCACAGATAATGTAGGAATTCTTCTTTCATAACAGCACGGGTTTAAAATTAGCAGCGAAAGAAGAAAGATACGAAAAAAGTTGGAATTATGCAAAGGAAGTAAAATAATATTTATTATGGTTATGCGCAATNNGGAGCGAAGCGACGAAGCAATCCTGGACTATAACGTACAAGTATACTCAGATGAGGTTATTTTTCGTTAAATACTGCTCCATCTCCACCTTTATTTCCCGTGCTTTTTCACCGGCTACCTTATCGAAATTCTCCGAATTGTCGGCAAAAATGATTCCTCTTGATGAATTCACAAGCAATCCGCATTTATTTGTCATGCCATATTCAGCAACTTCTTCAAGGCTGCCTCCCTGGGCTCCGACACCGGGAACAAGAAGGAAATGTTCAGGTACTATTTTACGTATATCTTTAAGCATTTCAGCACGTGTGGCTCCAACCACATACATCAGGTTGTCCGTATTGCCCCATTTTTGTGATATGGTAAGAATTCTCTCAAATAACCTTATCCCATCATCCGTATGATACTGAAAATCATCAGCACCCTTGTTGGAAGTAAGCGCCAGCAGGATCACCCATTTATCCTTATATGAGAGGAAGGGTGTAACAGAATCTTCGCCCATATAGGGTGCAACAGTAACTGCATCACAATCCATATTTTCAAAAAACGCTTTAGCATACATTCTGGATGTATTGCCGATATCACCTCTTTTAGCATCAGCTATTACAAAAATATCCGGATAGTTGGTGCGGATGTATTTTACAGTCTCCTCCAATGTAAGCCATCCCTGTACGCCCGAACTTTCATAAAATGCAACATTGGGCTTGTAGGCCACCACATATTGATGTGTGACATCTATGATCCGTTTGTTAAATTCGAGAACAGGATTTTCCAAGTTCAAAACAGATGAAGGTATTTTTGCTGTATCGGTATCAAGACCTATACAGAGGAAGGATTTTTTCTTTACTATACTGTTAAAAAGCTGTAAATGATTCATCAGCAAATTTTTCAAATGTTACTTTCCTTAAGTCTTTCAGCATTTTCAGCCATCTGAAGCTTATCTATGATTTCCTGTATGTTACCATCCAGGATGTAAGGGAGATTGTACATGGTAAGATTGATCCTGTGGTCAGTCATTCTGCCCTGAGGATAATTATAGGTTCTTATTTTGGCAGAACGGTCACCTGTTGAGACCATGGTTTTTCTTCTGCCTGAGATATCATCGAGATATTTCTGATATTCGAGATTGTAAAGTCTGGTCCTTAATTCTTTAAGAGCCTTATCGTAGTTCTTAAGCTGTGATTTTTCATCCTGGCAGGTTACAACTATTCCTGTCGGAATATGAGTAAGTCTTATTGCGGAATATGTTGTGTTCACAGATTGTCCACCCGGACCTGAAGAACAGTAGGTATCTTTTCTTATATCCTCATTTCTTATTTCGACATCAAATTCTCCTGCTTCAGGAAGTACCACTACTGTTGCTGCAGATGTATGCACCCGCCCCTGCGTTTCGGTTTGCGGGACCCGTTGAACCCTGTGAACGCCTGATTCATATTTCATAATTCCATAGACACCATCACCTGTTACCATCATGACAATTTCCTTGTATCCCCCGGCCGTTCCTTCAGTATAACGGTTCACTTCAGCTTTCCAACCATTCAGTTCAAAGAATTTGGTATACATCCTGAAAAGATCGCCGGCGAAAATACTTGCCTCATCCCCGCCTGTACCCGCACGTATCTCAATAACAGCATTTTTCTCATCTTCCGGATCGACCGGGATAAGAAGCAGCTTGATCTCATCCTCCATCTCAGGGATCTGCTCATTAAGCTTTTCCAGTTCGCTCTTGGCCATTTCCCGCATCTCCTCATCTTTCTCCGTTGCAAGCAGTTCTTTCGTGCTTGTAATGTTTGAAAGGGCAAGCTTGTATTTCTCGTATGCTTCAATTATCGGCTGAAGTTCTTTATATTCTTTATTCAGAGCTATATAACGTTCCATATCCGAGAGAATCTCCTGCTGATTAAGCAGTTCACCCACTTCAATAAACCGTTCCTTCACCCCCTCGAGCTTTTCAAGAATTAGATTGTTTGACATATTTTTCGAAATTGCCCGCAAATATATGTAAAAAGGCACAAAGGTGCAACGGCAGGAAAGGAGTAGTGGAGATGAGAGGGTGAGTGACTAAGTGACTTAGTGACGAAGAGACTAAGAGACTAATTGCCAACTGCCAATTGCAAACTTGAAGATGAGCGGTGAGCGGTAAAAGGCTACAAATATTCAAATTTCCCGGATTCAGAAATGATTGTCAGCTTTTTTTTGTCAGATGTTTCACAACGGCCGATGATTTTCGCATCAAGGTTGAAACCTGAAGCTATACGGATTATTTCGTCAGCGGGTTCCCGATTGGTATAGATCTCGAACCTGTGCCCCATATTGAAAACCTGGTACATCTCTTTCCAGCTGGTCCCGGATTGTTCATGGATTAACCTGAATAGCGGCGGGAGAGGAAAAAGATTGTCTTTTATTACATGAAGATTATCAATAAAATGGAGGATCTTGGTTTGCCCTCCCCCTGAACAATGAACCATACCATGAATCTCAGAACTCATCGGTTCCAGTATCTTTTTAATAACCGGCGAATATGTCCTGGTTGGTGACAGTACCAGTTTACCTGCACTCAGGCCGGTGCCCTCAACCGGATCGGTAAGTTTTAATTTTCCTGTATAGAAAAGACCTTCAGGCATTGACGGATCAAAGCTCTCGGGATATTTTTCTGCAAGGTATGAACCGAACACATCATGACGGGCGGAAGTAAGTCCATTACTTCCCATTCCACCGTTGTATTCTTTTTCATAGGTTGTCTGACCGAAAGAGGCCAGTCCGATTATCACGTCGCCTGCTATAATATTGTGATTCGAGATTACATCAAACCGCTTAATCCGGGTAACAACAGTTGAATCCACTACAATTGTCCTTACCAGGTCACCAAGATCAGCCGTCTCGCCTCCTGTTGACCAAATCCCGATGCCAAGTTCTCTTAAATCCGACAGGATCTCTTCAGTACCGTTGATTATCGCAGATATTACTTCACCCGGGACAAGGTTTTTATTCCTCCCGATTGTGGAGGATATCAGAATATTATTATAAGCACCCGAACAAAGAAGATCGTCAAGGTTCATGACAATTGCATCCTGTGCTATCCCTTTCCAGACTGATATGTCGCCGGTCTCCTTCCAGTAAACATAAGCAAGAGATGATTTCGTCCCTGCACCGTCAGCATGCATGATATTACAGTATTCCGGATCGCCTCCGAGAAGGTCGGGAACTATTTTGCAGAATGATTTCGGAAAGAGACCTTTATCGATCTTACTTATAGCGGCATGGACATCTTCTTTCTGAGAGGAGACACCTCGTCTGCTATATTTTGACTCTTTATTCATTATTAACCGGGTAAAATGGTAAAGGTGGAAAAATAAGGTGTAAGGTGGAACAAAGATTTGCTACCTGACCCACATGATGGCCTGTTTCAACAACTTTCTGAAATTGGGATTTTCGAATGTCGGAGCATCATGTCCGCTCTGAAGAACAACGATACGTGACTTGCCGTATTTCTTTGCCCAGCCGATAGTTGGTGTACTGCTCGGCTCGTTAGTGGTAAGGAGGGGGGTAATGTCATCAGCGACATAATAACCTTTATAAGTTTCGTCGAAAATTTCAAAATCGGGAACTCCCCTGGTTACAGGATGTTTTTGATTTACATTTTTCACTTTGAAATGGAGATCGTGGATATAGGAGGATGCAAGATATTCTCTGCCGTTTATGATTGTCGGCTTATGGAAATATTTTCCCCCGATGATATTCCGGTATTCAGGCCAGTCGTCGAAGGCACAAATACTGTGATGAAGTGCTACCACCGGCTTCCCGTTTTTAATGCATTCTGTAAAAGTATTTGCCTGTTCATCCGTGATCTTCTGCCACATGTGATAGAAAACCAGAACATCATATTTATTCCTGTTTTCGGGTTTGAACATTTCATAAGCTCCCGGCAGTTCAGCAACCTGCCAGGTTATTTCCGGACCAAGTGAGTTAAGCATCTCATTGAACTGTTCAACTTTATATCCATGTCCGCCGGTAATCACAAGTATCCTCACGGGACCGGAAGGTTTGGATGCAGATAAGGCAAACGTTACTATAACAATAAATACAACTGATGAAATGAAAGCTTTCATTTTTAATTAGTTTGAGGTATTAAAGGGGTTTCTGAAGTTCTCCTGTGTCCTTTACCCCTGAATCCCCTTATAGTGATTTTCAGGAACTCTGAAAGCCCCCGGGGGGTTGGGGGGTAAATTAGGCCGTTTTTGACAGCTCCGTTTAAAGAGAGATTATTTCGGTGATTCATAATCCGTTCTCAACACTTTGAACTCGGTCCGGCGGTTAATCTGGTGTGCAATCTCCTTCTGTTCATCGCTGGCAAGTGAGTTAATATATTGTTCGGAAAGTGTTGCCCCGGTCTTCAGGAATGGCGACTGGGCTGATATTTCAGCATCAACAACTTTCGGACTCGATTCACCATAACCTTTTGCCAGGAGCCTTTCAGGTTCAATACCTTTCTCAATCAGATATTGTACAACCGATTGTGCCCTTTTCTGGGAGAGTTCAAGATTATACTCGTCAGTATCACGTGAATCGGTGTGTGACATCAGCTCAATCGTAACATTCGGATTGTCATTAAGTGTTTCAACAAGTTTGTCAAGCGAGACCATTGATTCGGGCCTCAGATCCCACTTATTGAAATCATAGAAAATATTTGGCAATTCGATCGGCATGTCGATTGCGGTAAGAAGTATCGTGACCATGAAATCACGACTCTTCTCCTGTCCTTTTGTGGTCTCTTTTTCTTTACCGTTCAGATAGCCTCTGCGGGAAGCAAGGAAAATATAGTCGACATCGGGTTTGAGGGTGAATCTGAAATCTCCGCCGGCACCTGTTTCAGCCTGCAGGTTCGATCCGTCACTCGCTATAAGCTGTACAACAGAACTTTGGATAGGACTACCGGTTTTTTCATCTTTTACCAGTCCGGTTACACTGAATTTCAGCGGCGGGAATTCAAATGAATAGAGCTCATCGTTACCACGTCCCTTACGGGTTGAGCTGAAGATGCCCCGTTCATTATCATTTTCAAAGGTTATTCCGAAGTCATCTGCAGAACTGTTTATCGGGGCTTTCATATTCTGGACAACCCATGATCCGTCGGGTTGAGCTGTTGCCTTAAATATGTCAAGGCCTCCCATACCTATCAAACCATCGGAAGAAAAATATAAAGTGGTCTCATTCCTTAGATATGGGAAAAGTTCGTCTCCGCCTGTATTTATATCGGGCCCCAGATTGACTGGTTTTGACCATGTCTTACTTCCGGTTGTACGTGTTACCATCCAGATATCTTTTCCCCCGAATCCTCCGGCCATATCCGACACAAAATAGAGTGTCAGTCCGTCGGGAGAAACGGCCGGATGTGCAGCGACAAGCGAATCCCCGAGGATTTCCAGCTTTTCGGGTTCGCTCCAGGTGTCTCCGGATTTTTTTGAGAACATAATTACGCATCCTTTCTCTTCTCGTTTACCTGCCTCACATCTGGTAAAATACATCTCTTTATAATCCGAAATGATACATGGAGTGCCATCTTCAAACTCACTGTTTATTACATCGGCCGGAACAGGGATACTCCATTTTGATTTCTTGTCGAGCCTGCTTTCAAATATATCTGTAAATCCCTGACCTGTGGCCCCATGTGTTTTGTTTCCTTTGGCATCATCCCTTGAAGAAGTAAAATAGATTACCCCGAAATCGTCGCGTCCGTATGCCGGGCTGAAGTCTGAAGCTTTTGAATTCAGTTCTTTCAGTTCTTCAACAATATATGCTTCAGGATTTCGCTGCCACTCAAGTGCCAGTTCACAGGCACGGATCTCCTGGTCAGCCTTTGCATCTGCCGGTGCAATCTGTTTGAAATTTCTGAACTCCTCAATGGCCTGCTGATATTTGCCATTCTTTTTCAGTGTCGATGCCAGCCAGAACTGAGCTTCAGGACGTGAATAGGCCGACCTGACAGCGAGTTTATACCATGTCTCCGCATTCCTCGGATCATTTATCATCCGATAACTCTCGGCGATCATAAAAACAAATTCAGCCCTCGTTTCTTTATCTGATTTTTTTGCTTTTGAATAAGCATTCTTGAATTCATCCACAGCATCATAATATTCTCCGGCATTAAAAGCATCGTATGCCCTTACACTTCTTTTTTTCTGAGCATCAGATTCCTGAGATGATACTATTAATAATATGGTTAGCAGGATAATAAACCTTTTCATAACATCCTTCCCGATTTGACTATAAAAATAAATAAATAAATGAGAACGGTGTTATTAACAAACGGCAGGGATGAATAATTATTATCAAAACGCAGTAGGGGCATTGCATGCAATGCCCAAATATTGTAAGGGCTTTGCATGCAACGCCCCAACAATTTCTAACGTGTAAACAGCAATTCCCTGTATTTGGGAAGAGGCCAGATTTCATCATCGACAATCAATTCCAGTTTATCGATATGATATCGTATTTCGTCGAGATAAGGTTTTACCTTGTTCTCATACATAATTGCTTTCTTGTATGAGTCTGTTATTTTATTGGCTTTCTTCCTTTCCTCAACCATAAGGTTTGCCTTTTCCTCAATAACAGATATATGATCCGAGATAAGGCTTATAATTTCTTTCTGTCCGGCGGCCATCCTTTCGTACCCGTTTTCCCCGAACACATCCTTCAATCCCTTAACATTCCCCAGAAGGGTGCTCATATATTTAATCGCAGTCGGAATGATATGGTTTATTGCAAGGTCACCCAGCACTCTTGCCTCAATCTGTACCTTTTTGGTGAATTTCTCGTATTCAACATCACATCGGCTTTCAAGTTCCTTCCCGGTAAATATTCCTGAGTCGATAAGAATTTTTCCCCCATTTGGATTTAAATAACTTCTGATTGATTCGGGTATGCTTTTTATATTGCATAATCCTCTTTTTACTGCCTCTGCATGCCACTCCTTACTGTAATTGTCACCTTCGAATAATACTTTTCCCGATTCCTGAATATATTTCTTGATCACCTGGAAAATAGCTTCATCCTTGTTTCTTCCCTTTTTAATAAGAAGGTCAACTTCTTTTTTAAAATTTTTAAGCTGGCTGGCAACGGCAGCATTCAGGACGATCATTGCGGCACCACAGTTGGCTGATGACCCGACAGCCCTGAATTCAAATCTGTTACCGGTAAATGCAAATGGTGATGTGCGGTTACGGTCGGTATTATCGAGAAGAATCTCGGGAATTTTGCCTATACCCAGCTTAAGTTCTGTTTTTTGCTCCGGGGTCATTTTCTTATCTGTCACCTTACTCACAATATTGAAAAGCATTTTGGTCAGATAGGTTCCCAGAAAAACGGAGATTATTGCGGGAGGCGCCTCATGTCCGCCAAGACGATATGAGTTGGATTCATTCATAACCGATGCCCGGATGGTATCATTATTGTCGTAAACAGCTTTTATAACATTGACAAGGAATGTCAGGAACTGCAGGTTGGATTTCGGATTTTTGCCCGGAGAGAGAAGATTTATTCCGGTATCAGTTGCCATTGACCAGTTATTATGTTTTCCGGAACCGTTTATTCCTGCAAATGGCTTTTCGTGGAACAAAACCCTGAACCTGTGTTTCCTGGCTATTCTTCTCATCACATCCATAAGAAGCTGGTTGTGGTCAACTGCGAGGTTAACCTCCTCGTGTATGGGAGCACATTCAAACTGGTTCGGAGCTACTTCATTATGACGGGTCTTAACGGGAATGCCAAGTTTATAGGCTTCACATTCAAAATGCTTTATAAAGCACATTACCCTTTCGGGAATTGATCCGAAATAATGATCGGATAATTGCTGGTCTTTGGATGACTGATGCCCCATAAGGGTTCTTTCAGCCAGAGCAAGATCGGGCCTTGCATAATATAAGGCTTCATCTACAAGAAAATATTCCTGTTCCACACCAAGGGTTGCAATTACCTTTTTTACATCCTTATCGAAATACTGGCATACATCAACAGCGGCTTTATCAAGTTCCGAAAGAGCTTTCAGAAGAGGTGCCTTATAATCAAGGGCTTCACCTGTATAGGATACAAAAATTGTCGGGATACAGAGAGTCGTACCTACAATAAAAACAGGTGATGAAACATCCCATGCAGTATATCCTCTTGCTTCAAATGTATTTCTTATTCCCCCGCTGGGAAAGCTTGAAGCATCAGGTTCTGACTGTACAAGCACATCCCCGGAAAAATTCTCAACCATGTGGCCGTTATCACCCATCTCAAGGAATCCGTCATGCTTCTCGGCAGTGCCGTCTGTAAGCGGATGAAACCAATGGGTGAAGTGTGTTGCACCCTGTTCTATTGCCCATGCTTTAAGACCTATAGCTACCTGCTGGGCTTCCTGCCTGGTAAGCGATTTGCCTTCATTTATAGCTTTTCTCACTACCCTGAAAGCATCCTTCGATAAATAATGTTCCATTTTATGCATATTAAATACATTGGAACCAAAATATTTCGAAATATCCTTTGAAGGAGGAACTGTAACAACAGGTTCTCTCTTGAAAACCTCTTTAAGTGCACTAAATCGTAATTCTGCCATTTTTTCTGAAATTTTTGCGTAAAAATATATCTTTTTTTCATATAACCCCCATTTTTTACTTATTTATTTTAATTTTTTATACCTTTTTCCATTTATACCCCCATATTTTACTTATTATTACTATGAGCAGTATTAATATTTCTCAAGTACCCCCCTTTTATACCAGGAGTGAAGATAAATATACAAGTACTGCCATATTGAAAATCAGTAAATGTGATAATCATAGCATCCCTTAACCTTAACCTTAACCTTAATATTTAATTACCATATTCAATGCCGGTCTATTACTTAAATTCGTTATATTTGTCGCCTGATTTTAAAAAAGTCTAATTTTATTAATTAATTAACAGCATATTAATGTCAGCTATTCAGTTTTTAAGGGAAAAAGCAGGTGTATTTGTTGCAGTGGTTATAGGAATTTCTCTTTTCCTTTTTGTGGTAAGCGATTTCTTTGGGGGAGGAAGAGGGCAGAGACTGCAGGCAAAAAAGTACTACCAGATAGGTGAAATTGCCGGAGAATATATTTCATATCAGGATTTTGAAGAAAGAGTTCAAAGCATGTTTGAGATATATAAATTATCCGGTTCATCCACTATTGATGAAGCAACCTCCGAATCAATCAGGGAGCAGGTATGGCAACAGATGGTGAGGGAACTTATCCAGGACAAGCAATACAATAAGCTTGGCATAGGCGTCAGTGTCGAAGAGACAGAAGAGATGGTACTGGGTAACAATCCCCATCCTATCGTCCAGCAATTATTTACGGATCAGACAACCGGTATCTTCAACAAATCATTCCTGGTTAATTTCCTTAAACAGACAGAATCGGATGAAACGGCAAACAGATACTGGCTTTTCTTTGAGAATGAGATTGTTAACGACAGAATGAATACAAAATACAATAATCTAGTTGCAAAAGGACTGTATGCAACTTCACGTCAGGCTGAATTTGATAAAATAGTATCATCTGCCACAGTCGATTTCAGCTTTAT
>DNOQ01000355.1:11244-12789 GCA_003501665.1 Bacteroidales bacterium
GCTGATTCAAGGCATACCGGTTTTTTTGTACCTCTGAGTGATGTGCCGGAAAACCTCAGAGAATTTGTCAGAAATGAAAATACAAGTGAGATTTTCGGGCCATATCAGGAAGATGGCTCTTTCAGGATAGCGAAGCTTATTGAAGCAGCCGACAGGCCTGATTCGGTTCATGCAAGACATATACTTCTGGCGCCAAATCAGATGAGAACACTTGCACAAACAAAGACTGCTGCTGACAGTCTGATCAGGTTAATAAAATCCGGTTCAAAATTTGAAGTCCTGGCCATGACCAATTCTGATGACCAGGGATCGGCTCAGATCGGAGGCGATCTTGGGTGGTTCCGTGAAGGAATGATGGTAACTCCCTTCAATAATGCATGTTTTACCGCAAAGAAAGGTGAAATAGTTACGGCCGAAACAAATTTCGGGATACATATTATTGAAGTCCTGGAGAGATCCAAGAATACAAGGAAATATAATATAGGTGTAGTAGACAGAAAGATAATTCCGAGTTCAACAACCAACCAGGCTGTTTACAGTGAGGCAAGCCAGTTTGCAGGTACAAACAATACGTATAACAAATTCAACAGTGCTGTTGCCGAGAGAGGATTGAACAAACTGATGGCTAATGATGTTTCTCCGCGGCAAAAGACTCTCCCCGGGCTCGAAAATCCAAGGAATCTTATCATTTCGCTTTTTTCTGCCAAAGAAGGAGAAATAGTTCTTGATAATAATCAGCAGGCTGTTTTTGAAATAGGAGATAATTATGTTGTTGCTTTTTGCACAAGGGTACAGGAAGAAGGTATTGCTCCGGTTTCAGCAGTTGAAAACGAAATCAGGTATTCACTGATCAGGGATAAGAAGGCAGAGATCATTTCGGAAGAATTCAGGAAGAATAAACAGGAGGGCACAACTCTATATGATATTGCCAGTTCAATGGGTCTGAATGTACAGGAAGCGACAGACATTAATTTCAGATCCTATTCAGTTCCTGGTATCGGAACCGAACCGGCGCTGGTTGCAGCAGCTTCAGCTGCAAGGCAGGGAATTGTTTCAGGTCCTGTTAAAGGCAACAATGGTGTTTTCATGTTTTATGTGAACAGTGTTACCACTTCTGAAGGTCAGGATCTGAGTCAGATTCAGGATAATCTGATGGCTTCATTTCAGATGAGAGGCGGTTATGAGGCGTATGAAGCGCTTCGCAAGGGAGCTCAGATCGTTGATAAGAGGTACAGGTTCTATTAGTGCGTACTGCCCTCTGACAGACTTTCTGCTTTACGTGACAATCCCCGCCACGCTGCGAGGGGCGCACACTGGGCGGGATTAAGGGGGGGGTAACTATCCGCAGCATGTTTGGAAAGAAGCTGTTCCGGGTGGCAGGAATGAGGGTAAAATAAAAAAAAGGGTTCCGCTTTTGCAGAACCCTTCATTTTAAAGTCGGCGACGACCTGCTCTCCCGCTTTCGCAGTACCATCGGCGCTGGCGGGCTTAACTTCTCTGTTCGGAATGGGAAGAGGTGGAACCCCGTCGCTATAGTCACCTTAA
>DNOQ01000102.1:0-4005 GCA_003501665.1 Bacteroidales bacterium
GGCAGTATCGAAATTGATGAGGATCTGATGGATGCGGCAAATCTTATTGAAAATGAAAAAGTCCAGGTTCTCAATCTCAATAATGGGAAACGTTTTGAAACTTATGTGATAAAAGGGGAAAAGGGCTCGGGAGATATCGGCCTTAATGGTGCTGCCGCCAGGAAAGTCCTCCCCGGAGATATAATTATAATTATGTCGTTTGCACTTATGGATCTCAATGAAGCCCGGGCTTTTCAACCGGTGACCATTTTCCCCGATACCAGAACAAATAAACTGGTCTGAACTTGAAAAAAATAATTAAACAGGTTCTGCAGTTTCTTCTGTTCCTTGCCACAGGAATACTTCTGCTATGGGTTGCTTTCCGGAATGTCAGATTCGATGAACTTGCCGCCGGGCTTAAAGAGGCTGATTATTCTTTTGTTCTTCTGTCTGTTACTTTCAGCTTTATGGCATTCCTCAGCCGTGCAAAAAGATGGAACCTATTGATCCGGCCGATGGGTTACAGGCCGGCTTTCAAAAACACCTTCAATGCTATGATGACAGGCTATTTCGCCAACCTGGCACTCCCGCGAATCGGCGAAATTACACGGTGCGTTGCACTGGGGAAAAAAGACAATATCCCTGTCGACAGATTAATAGGAACAGTGGTGGCGGAAAGAGCTGTGGATATGATTTCCCTTGTGATCATTATGATCTTTATGATCTTTACAAGCGGTGATAAGATTAACCAATTCCTGAGGGAAACCATTCTTATACCTTTCAGGGATAAAGTCTTCTCTCCTTTCGGATTGTCATGGCTTATCTGGGTCGCTCTTCTTTTAACAGCTGCAGCCACTCTTTTCTTTGTGATTAAATACCGGAAAAACCTCAGAAAAATCCCTTTGATTTCAAAAATCTTCGATCTTTCAAAAGGAATAATTGCAGGACTGAAATCCATTACCACAATAAAAAGAAAGTGGGAATTCATATTGCATACGATCTTTATCTGGGTATGCTATATTTTTATGACATGGGTTGTGGTTTTTGCAATTGATAACACGGCCCACCTTAACCTTGGTGACGCCATATTCCTTCTGGTTATCGGTGGATTTGCCATGGTGGCTCCGGTACCCAGCGGAATAGGAGCATTTCACTATATAATCTCCCGTGGTCTGGCCTTTGTACAGGGAGTTAATCTGGAAGATGGCGCACTATATGCAATACTGACACATGAATCGCAAATGATCCTTATAATCATTGTGGGAACGATTGCCACATATATGATATTCAGGAAAAATAAAGGTGCTGATAATGAAATAAGTCAGATTAAATAGAAATGGCGAAAACCAAAACTGTATTTGTCTGCCAGAATTGTGGTGCAGAATCGCCCAAATGGATTGGCCGGTGCCCCTCATGCAGGGAATGGAATACTTACCACGAGGAAATAATTGCACCGGCATCTCCGCGAGATATCAGTTTTATTACAGGTACTGATAAGAAAGATCCCAGGCTACTTGATAATATTGAAGCTGACGAAAATAAACGTCATAAAACAGGTATTCCCGAACTCGACAGGGTACTTGGCGGAGGAATGGTTAGCGGATCACTTTTATTGCTCGGAGGCGAGCCCGGAGTAGGAAAATCCACTCTTGCCCTTCAGCTGGCTCTTGCCATGAAAGGAACAAAGGTGTTATATATCTCCGGCGAAGAGAGTGAAGAACAGATAAGCCTCAGGGCACAGCGATTAAAAAATTCCAATCCTTCCTGCTACATACTGAGTGAAACTGTTCTTGAAAACATATTTGTTCATTGCGAGAATCTTAAACCGGGACTAATAATTACAGATTCGATACAGACTATAAGTACCGGATTACTTGAATCTTCTGCAGGATCTGTGTCGCAGGTCCGTGAATGTGCTGCCCGTTTCCTTAAATATTCAAAGTTAACCGGCATCCCGGTAGTACTTATCGGTCATATTACAAAAGACGGGACACTGGCAGGTCCTAAAGTCCTTGAACATATTGTGGATGTGGTACTCTATTTCGAAGGCGACAATAATTATGTTTACCGTATTCTCAGACCTTTCAAGAACAGGTTCGGGTCGACATCGGAGATAGGAATATTTGAAATGATTGAATCGGGACTCAGGGAGGTCAACAATCCCTCCGAAATGTTCATAAATCAGTACGACGAGGCCCTCAGCGGCATTTCGATTGCTGCAACAGTCGATGGTCTGAGACCTTTCCTCATCGAAACACAGGCCCTTGTAAGCAGTGCCGTCTACGGCACTCCCCAGCGAAGTTCAACAGGATTTGACATCCGGAGGCTTAATATGCTGCTGGCAGTTCTTGAAAAAAGAGCCGGATTCAGATTAGCAATAAAAGATGTTTTCATGAATATTGCAGGTGGAATAAAAGTAACCGATCCGGCAATAGATATGGCTGTTGTCACTGCTGTGCTGTCATCAAACCTCGATATTCCCATTCCGAAGGATGTCTGTTTTGCAGGAGAAACAGGTCTCTCAGGTGAGATCAGACCGGTATCACGTATTGAACAGAGGATCAGGGAAGCATCAAAAATGGGGTTCAGAAAAATTTATTTGTCGAAGTACAACAGGAACATTTCAATTAAGAATCCTGACATTGAAATTGTACAGGTAGGCAAGATCGAACAACTGGTTCGTTCGCTGTTTAGCTAATACCTATCCCTCAGCGGATTATCCCTTCCGGTGCTTTCACGTTTATATTTATCACAGTCAAGCTCCATATTGAAACCTGTCGGCCGTTCAAATTCATCAGCTTCCATTATCCCCAATTCCGGATCGGCATATACTTTTTTCAGGAATAATGCTAATACCGGCAATGCCATATTTGCACCCTGCCCTTCACCAAGGGTTTCAAAATGAATTGAACGGTCTTCCCATCCGCTCCATACCCCACCGACAAGATTCGGAGTAACACCCATAAACCAGCCATCTGATTGTTCCTGGGTTGTTCCCGTTTTACCACCTATCTGATTCATCAGCGAATAGGGTTCCCGTCTCATCCTGATACCCGAACCGGACTGTACAACACCCTGAAGCAGACTGAGCATAAGATATGCAGTCTCTTCACTTAATACCTCCTCAATTCTCGGTGAGAATCTGGAAATCACATTTCCGTTCTTATCTTCAATACGGGTTACATACATCGGCCTGGTATATACACCTTTATTTGCATAAGTGCCATAGGCGCCAACCATCTCCTCAAGTTTTACATCGGAAGTCCCCAGAAAAATTGAATATACGGGATCAATAAAACTTCTTATACCCATCTTATGCATCAGATCGACGACTGCAGAAGGTCTGAACTGCTCCATCAGCCAGGCAGATATATAATTCTCGGATTGTGCCAGCCCCCATTTAAGCGTAACCATTTTGCCATGATAAGCTTTGCTTCCAGAGCTTCTTGGCGTCCATGGTATTGTATCCCCGACATCAAATGAGCGGGGAATATTTTCAACCTCATAACACGGAGAATACCCGTTCTGCATGGCAATAGTATAAAGAAATGGTTTTATGGTACTGCCTACCTGCCTTCTTTGCTGGGTACATACATCATATTTAAAGTATCTGAAGTCTGGCCCTCCGACATAAGCTTTGACATGTCCGTTATGAGGATCCTCAACCATGATCCCCGATCTTATAAAGTATTTATAATATCTTATTGAATCGAGAGGGGTCATGATTGTATCTATCTCGCCCCTCCATGAGAAGACCTTCATCCTCACTTTAGTATTGAATGCAAGCATTATTGAATCTTCCGAATAGCCTCGCGCCCTCATTATATAGTACCTGTTACTCTGCCTCAGCGACCTCATGATCAGTTCGTTGATGACATTTTTAGGCAGATCGTCGGAATAGGGAGGGTTTTTGAATCCCTTTGCCCGCCTGTAAAAACCAGGCTGAACATCCCCGGAAAGGTGTTCTGAAAGAGCCTCCTCGGCATACTGCTGCATTCTTGAATTGATGGTTGTGTATATCTTCAG
>DNOQ01000102.1:4168-29960 GCA_003501665.1 Bacteroidales bacterium
AGTTGTCTGACAGAATCGACGGTATGGCGATCGATATACCCGTATTTCGCCATCTGGGAAAGAACAATGTTACGCCGTTGGAACATCCTGTCATAATATCTTACAGGATTGTAGGCGCTTGAATTCTTAAGCATCCCCACCAGAACGGCTGATTCCTGAATATTCAGGGAATCGGGTGTTTTATTGAAATATACCCTTGCAGCTGACCTGATCCCTATAGCCTGGTAAAGAAAATCATATTTATTAAGGTACATGGCTATGATCTCCTCCTTTGTATAGCTTCTTTCAAGCTTTACGGCAGTCTGCCATTCCTTGAATTTTGAGACTCCGAGTCTTATCTGTCTGACAAGAGAAGAGACTCTGGCAGTATCTCTGGGGTAAAGCTGTTTTGCAAGCTGCTGTGTTATGGTACTACCCCCTCCGGTATTCTGGCCCATCAGTATTGTACGGAAGATTGCCCTCCCGATACCGCGGATATCAATACCCGAATGACGGTAGTATCTGATATCCTCCGTGGAAACCAGAGCTGCAACAAGAAAAGGAGAGAGATCATTATAATTGGTCCATGTCCTGTTCTCAATACTTATTTTTCCGAGAAGCACCTCATCTTCGGAATAGACTTCGGCAGCAAGGTAATATTCCGGATTTTCAAGCTCCGAGAAAGATGGCATCGGGCCCAGTTTTTCGCGTGAAATAAGTATAAAAAGAATAATGATTATCATGAAAGGCAAAGCAAATAATGCCCAGAACCAGATGAGATATTTCCTGTTTTTGGTATTGCCCTCCATGAAGCTGAAAATTTGCGCTAAATTAAGTAAAATCTTAAAGAATCTTAACGGTTTATTTTGAAGATTGGTGTCTAAATGATTTACTTTGTCGTGTTTTTAACAAAAAAATCCCGCCGTAAATGATCGAAAACCTTGTAATTGTTGAGTCTCCGGCTAAAGCAAAGACCATTGAGAAGTTTCTTGGAAAAGATTTTCGTGTTATTTCCAGCTTCGGTCATATAAGAGATCTGGCAAAAAAGAATCTCGGTATAGATGTCGAAAATGATTTCAGTCCGGTGTATGAGATCCCGAAAGAGAAAATAAAGGTAGTAAATGAGCTACGCAAAGCTGCGTCGGAAGCAAAGATAATCTGGATTGCATCAGATGAGGATCGTGAAGGTGAAGCCATCGCCTGGCATCTTGCAGGTGTACTTAAGCTTAATCCTGATACTCCCCGGAGGATAGTATTTCACGAGATAACCAAAGATGCCATTTCCAACGCGATTGAAAATCCCCGTAAAATCAATATGGATCTGGTCAATTCCCAACAGGCCAGGCGAATTCTTGACCGGCTGGTGGGTTTTGAAATATCACCTGTATTATGGAAAAAAGTACAACCGTCACTGTCGGCCGGAAGAGTTCAGTCAGTGGCTGTCAGGCTTATTGTTGAACGTGAAAGGGAGATCATTTCTTTCAAACCCGAATCGTCATACAGGGTAACTTCAGTTTTCAGGATTGATGAAAAGGATACAGAGAGCTCCATAATAAGGGCAGAAGCATCCAAAAGATTTCCCCACGGGGATGAAGCTGTAAAGTTCCTTGAACTGTGCAGCAGTGCACAATATACAGTTGGCAGTATCACCGTCAAACCGGGCACAAGATCTCCCGCACCACCGTTCACCACCTCAACGCTTCAGCAGGAAGCATACCGGAAACTTGGATTTTCCGTGGCACAGACCATGACCGTGGCACAAAAACTGTATGAAGCCGGGAAAATAACATACATGAGGACAGATTCAACAAATCTTTCAAAGCTGGCGCTGGCAAAATCCCGCGAGGTTATCATAGCGGAATATGGTGAGAAGTATGCAAAAACCCGGCAGTTTGTCACAAAATCGAAAGGAGCCCAGGAAGCACATGAAGCTATCCGGCCTGCTTATCCCGACAACCTTTCTGTTCAGGGCACACAGAATGAAAAGAAACTGTATGAACTGATCTGGAAGAGAACAATTGCATCACAAATGGCGGATGCAATTGTTGAAAAAACAACAATCATCATAAACATGAATAACTCATCTGTGACATTCAATGCAACAGGCGAAATTGTGAAATTTGACGGCTTCCTTAAAGTATATTCGGAATCCTCCGATCTCGATAATCACGATGAGGAAAAAGATCTGCTTCCCCCGTTAAAAACAGATATGCCTCTCTATTATAATATAGTATCAGCCGTTCAGAAATTTACAACACCACTTCCCAGGTACACTGAAGCCAGCCTCGTTAAAAAACTGGAAGAACTCGGAATAGGAAGGCCTTCAACTTATGCACCCACCATTTCCACAATACAGCACAGAGGATATGTTTCAAAGGAAGACCGGCCGGGAGAAAAACGCCAGATCACCCTTTATACTCTGGATAAAGGGAAAATAACCTCTGCTGTCAAAAACGAAGTCGCCGGAAAAGAAAAATCAAAACTCTTTCCTCAGGATATTGGAATGATAGTTAATGACTTCCTTATTGAAAACTTTCCGGAGATAGTGGATTACAATTTTACCGCAGAGGTTGAGGAACAGTTCGATGAAATAGCACTGGGTAAACTTAAATGGACCGGAATGCTTCATAAATTCTATGGTCCATTCCACAAAACTATAGAGAGTACTCTCGAGAAGAAAAACAGAAAGACAGGTGTAAGAGTTCTGGGCAACCACCCCGAAACAGGTGAGCCGGTAACAGTAAGAATGGGGAGATTCGGACCGGTGGCTCAGCTCGGGAACTCCGATGACGGAGGAAAGCCCAGGTTTGCCAGCCTTACCCGTGACCAGCTCATTGAAACCATAACTCTCGAAGAAGCCCTGAGGCTCTTCATCCTCCCGAGGAGCCTCGGAATTCTCGAAGAAGCCGAAATAGTTGTCGGAAAAGGGAAATTCGGTCCCTATATCAGATATCAAAACAAATTCTTTTCACTCAAAAAAGGAGTGGATGATCCATATTCATTAACTTTGGAAAGAGCTGTTGAGATAATCAGGGAAAAGAATGAAAATGAAAAGAAGAAAGTCATTAAGGAATTTGACGATATACTTCTGCTCAACGGAAGATACGGGCCTTATCTGTCAAGTAATAAAAAGAACTACAGGATTCCACGGGGGACCGATCTGAATAAACTGACAAAGGAAGATTGTATCAGCATTATTGAAAAGAGCGAAAAGAAAACAAAATAGAGATTACCTTATTAATTATATGACAGATCTCAACGATTATTTTGACCCCGTAAGCATTGAAAGTCCGGGCTACGATTACCTGGCGCTCCAGGCAGGCTTCCCCCATAACATTGTAATCCATACAGAAAATATACCGCCGAAAGTCCCGGGAAATTTTAAAATAGCCATAATTGGCGTTCCTGAGGGAAGGAATTCACCGGCTACCGGATCGCTGAAAGCCCCCGACTGCATTAGAAAAGAACTATATAAACTGGCAAAAATCCCCGGAAAACTCAGGATAATCGACCTGGGTAACATGAAACAGGGAACCACATTCAATGATACTGTTGCAGGATTATCAGATGTAATCACAACTCTTGTCACTCAGAATATTTTCCCTTTGATAATGGGTGGAAGCAGTGCACTGGCAATGGCAATAGATAAAGCTATGAGCCGCCTTCAGATCAGGTACACCCTGCTGTCGGTTGATTCCAGAATAGATTATGTAAGTGAAAAAAAAGAACATGATTCTTTTAATTTTCTGAGCAGTATAATCCACAACAGCAAAAGCACTTACTCACACTTTATAAATGTAGGTTATCAGACATATCTGAATGACCAGCAGGTCGTGAACCGGTTTCTCAAAAACAAATCGGAATTGTCACGCATAGGTGATGTAAGAAAAGCCATATACCTGACTGAACCTCTTTTCAGGGATTCCGAAGTGGTAATGTTCGATATTTCATCAGTAAGACAGTCAGAAGCTCCGGGATCAATTGCTCCCTCCCCTAATGGCTTCTATGGTGAAGAGATATGCCTCCTGGCAAGATATGCCGGCATTTCGGATAATCTCAGAATTTTCGGACTGTTTGATGTAAATCCTGATCTTGATTTCAGGAATCAGACTGCAAGCCTTTCAGCACAGATCATCTGGTTCTTTCTTGAAGGATTTTCACAAAAACACTATGAAGCACCATACCTCAGCAATGCCGATTCAGGAAGATTTATAAGATATCATGTCAGGATCACTGATCTCGATGATGACCTTATCTTTGTTAAAAGCAATCTTACTGAAAGATGGTGGATGGAGCTTCAGTCGGTTGATTCCAAACCGGTTTATATTGCATGTTCCCACGAGGATTATCTGAAAGCAAACCGTAATGAAGTTCCCGAACGATGGGTGACCGGTTCCGAAAGATTAAGGAACTGAATGAACCCTGAAATACAGACTGCAAATAATTATTGATTCCCATCTGAAAGTTAACAGCTCCTCATTGAAACAAAAATTGATGTTGTGCGTTAAATAACAAAATTTGTTAATATGCGTTATTTAATATATTTGTTTACCTTTTAGATTTTTATTTATTTTGCTGTTTAAATTGCACGAGCATCTCTACTGTTGGGTCTTCATAAAATGAAAAATGTCAAAGTAACATTTCTGTTTATAGTGCTGATAAGCTATACAGCGTGGTCTCAGCAGGATCCGCTGTCGAGCAATTATATGTTCAGCACCCTGACCTACAATCCCGGGGTAGCAGGCACATCGGGAATGATCTGTGCAACAGCGATTAACAGGCAGCAATGGATTGGATTTGACGGAGCACCTTCAACGACAACCTTTAACGTCAGTGCTTCCGTTTCCCCTTTTAAAATAGAGAGCGGAATTGGTTTATTGGTTCAAAGTGATCAGACAGGATTTGATTCTGATATAAATATTTCAGGGATATACACATATCTTATAAGTATCGGAACCGGCCAGCTCGGTGTAGGTGTAAACCTTGGAGTAATGAATAAAACTCTTGATCCTAAATGGCAGATCCCCAGCGGGGAAGGATTTACACCACCTGATCAGGATCCACTGATCCCGGTTAATAAAGAGAGTTTTGTTGTCTTTGATGCCGGTCTTGGACTTTATTTTACCTCTGACAGGTTTTATACAGGAGTGTCGGTAAGGCACCTGAACCAGGCAAAATTTAAATTTTCAAAAGGAGAACCATATCTCACAAGGCACTATTATTTTACTGCAGGATATAATATCCAGCTTCCAAATCCTTCACTTGAGCTTTTGCCGTCGGTATTTGCGTTTAGTGACGGACGTGCTCTGCAGGCTAATATTTCCACTTTGCTCCGGTACAATAAAAAAGTGTGGGGCGGCGTTTCATATCGTGCCGGTGATGCCCTTATAGGGATAGCAGGCATTGAACTGTTTAATGGTATCCGTGTTGGTTATGCTTATGATTTCCCACTTTCGGACATACGAAAAAATACTACCGGATCGCATGAATTCCTGGTCAATTATTGTTTTGACCTCAGCATGGGTAAGAGCCGTACGAAATATAAAAGTATCAGATTTTTATAATCATATTAAAAATTTAACTTACTTGCATCTTAATTTCCTACTGTATGAAAAAGTCAATTCTGTTTTTACTAATAATTATAGTTTTTATTACCGGTTGCGGTACCTCCAATACAGGAGAGCTGACAGGTGTTCCCGGCAGGAAGAAATTCTTTGAACCCGAGCCGATGGAAATGGCCTTCATACCTGCCGGTAGTTTCACAATGGGACCAAGCGATCAGGATGCTCTGTTTGCACAGAACAGCCTGGCAAAATCTGTTACCGTTGATGCTTTCTGGATGGATCAGACTGAAATCACCAATAATAAATACCGGCAGTTTGTTTACTGGGTACGTGATTCCATTCTGAGGACAAATCTGGCAGATGCGGGAGTAGATGGCAGGGAGTATTTCATGACCGACAGGGACGGGAACCTTCTTGAACCCAATATCCTTAACTGGAATGAGAAAATTGATTTCAGGGAGGAGGTAACCAAAAGTGTTCTGGAAGAGATGTATTATCCTCCCGAAGAAAGATTTAACGGCAAGAAACAGTTTGATGTCCGTAAATATAACTATTCCTATTACTGGGTCGATTACCAGTCAGCAGCCAGATCAAGGTATATATATGATTACGAAAATAATACCGGGCGTTATGAAGGACAGGTCACAAATCTTGATGGTACCCGTACCGATGTCAAAGACCGTTCATCATTCATAAAGCATATAGTGATAAATATTTATCCCGATACTCTGTGCTGGATCAGGGACTTCACCTATTCATTCAACGATCCGCAGGCTGATCTGTATTTCTGGCATCCCTCCTTCGACGATTATCCTGTGGTTGGTGTTTCGTGGCATCAGGCAAATGCCTTCAGCCACTGGAGGACCGATTATATGAATACCGCTCTCAGGAAAAACGGAGTTGTGGATGTAATGGCTTACAGACTCCCGCTTGAAACTGAATGGGAATATGCTGCAAGAGGTGGCCTTGATCTTTCAATGTACCCGTGGGGAGGACCTTATACCAGGAATTATGAAGGATGCTTCCTTGCCAACTTCAAACCTCTGAGAGGAAATTATATCGACGACGGTAATGTTTATGCCGGGAAAGTCGGATCCTATGAGCCCAATGAGTACGGATTGTATGATATGGCGGGAAATGTTGCCGAATGGACACGCTGTGCATACCATCCTTCAGCATATATTTTCCAGCATGATCTCCAGCCAAATTATGAATATAATGCAACACCACAGGATCCGCCTGTACTGAAGCGTAAGGTCATTCGCGGTGGATCATGGAAAGATGTTGCATATTTTCTTCAGGTGAGTGCAAGGGATTATGAATATCAGGATTCCACAAAACCTTATGTCGGATTCCGTAATGTCAGATCTTATATCGGAGCACAATTATAATATTGAAATAAAACTAAAACAATCAGGTATATGAGCTTAGCAGAAATGGTACACAGCAGCGGCTGGAAGAATTTCATGGCCAAACTTTACGGTATAGGCGCCTCTATCGTAATTGTTGGTGCACTTTTTAAAATACAGCACTGGTCAGGTGCAGGTCTTATGCTTACCGTGGGTTTGCTTACAGAAGCTGTTATTTTCTTCTTTTCAGCATTTGAACCATTGCGTGAAGAGATCGACTGGACACTGGTTTACCCGGAACTTGCCGGAATCCCCGAAGACGATGACCTGGAGCTTGCTCCGCACGGCAGCGGAAGAGCCCGTGATGCTATTGCCACGGGTGTTGGCTTCAGCGGCGGCGGCTATGGCGGCGGCGGCTATGGCGGCGGAGCAGGTTCAGCAGCTCTCGCAAAATTCGATGAAATGCTCGAAAAAGCAGAAATTACCCCTGAGCTTTTCCAGAAACTGGGAACCGGAATGAAAAAACTTGGTGATGCAACATCCAATATAAGCGCCATGAGCGATATATCCCAAGCCTCCAATAAATATATAAATACCGTTAACTATGCAACTGATGCTCTCGGCAAACTCTCTGAATCATATCAGGCAGCCACGAGAACCGTTAACGAAACAGGTTCAACATATAAGAACATTGCCGATACTCTAGGCATTATGCAGGAAGGAGGCAAATCGTACCAGCAGCAGCTTGAGGTATTGAATAAAAACCTCTCTGCACTGAATACCGTATATGAACTTCAGAAAAAAGGAGCTGATGATCATCTGAGAGAAACTGAATCCCTCTATAAGGGTCTTCAGGGCCTCATGAAAGATCTTACCGAATCTTCGGATGATACAAAGAAATACCGTGAACAGGTGGCAAAACTAAATGATAATCTGTCGGCTCTGAACAATGTATACGGAAATATGCTTGCCGCAATGAATGTTAAATAATACAATCATCTGTTTAAGATAACTAAACTCCCATAAAATGGCTCACGAAAAGTTATCCCCGCGGCAAAAAATGATCGGTATGATGTACCTGGTGTTAACCGCCATGCTTGCACTTAACGTATCAAAAGAAGCCGTGGAGGCCTTTAAAAAAGTCGATAATAGCCTGACCCTTACCATAGCAAACTATGGAGCAAAGAATGATATAATTTACAAGGAGTTTGACAGAGCCGCAGCCGAAAATCCAACCAAAGCAGGAGCTTACAGAACAGAAGCTTATGAGGTTAAGGAACGGGCCGACGAAATATTCAACTACATGCAGGGGCTTAAAATAGAGATAATCAAGGTAGCAGAAAGGGATGAATATACTCCTGCCGTAAGAGGAAATGAAGTGATCATTGATGAAGTCAAAAGGATCGACGAAAACAATGTGCCTTCTCAAATACTTATCGGGTATAACCAAACCGGGAAAGCCTTTGCTTTGAAAACCATGCTTGTTGACTTCCGTGAATTCCTGATTGAAACTCTTGAAGGAAAAAACCCTGCCGCCGAAGAGGCACTGAGAAAAAGCCTTAATACTGATGATGGAAGGGACCCCTCGGGCACTCCTGAAAAATGGGAAAATTATACTTTCCATAATCTCCCGTTGGTTGCAGTGATCACTGTACTTTCAAAAATGCAGGTTGATATCAGGAATGCAGAAACTGAAGTACTTAACCATCTCTACAGCCAGATAGACGCCACCTCATTCAAATTCAACAAACTTGAAGCAGTGGTTATCCCGGATGCAAGCTATGTGACTCTCGGAAGCAACTACTCGGCAAAGGTTTTTATCTCTGCAATTGATACAACCCAGAAACCGAAAATCATGGTTGGCAACCAGGAAATCCCTGTGGATGAATCAGGGAAAGGTATCTATACGGTAAAACCTTCAACCACCGGTGAAAAACCATGGGGAGGTGTCATCATGCTTAAATCACCCTCGGGTGAAGAATTAAGATACCCCTTCAAATCATCTTATTCGGTCGGTGTACCAAATGTGGTGGTGTCACCTACTGCAATGAACGTTATGTACATGGGCATAGATAATCCTATCGATGTATCAGTCCCGGGAGTGGGTGCCGATAAAATAAGGATCAAAGTTGTTAACGGAACATTCACCACCCAGAGAGTCAGAAGGACCGGAGGTGAATACTTCCGCGGAAACTGGTCGGTCAGACCAGCCAGGGCCGGACAGAATGTCCAGGTAATAGTATCTGCAACAGATGCAACCGGTAAAGCAACTACATATTCTCCAATTGAATTCAGGGTAAAATCAATTCCAAAACCCGAAGCAAGATTCGCAGGACTGAACGGAGGTACCATTTCGCGTAATGTTGCTGTTGCCCAACAGGGAGTCTTTGCATTACTTCCCGATTTCGACTTTGACCTCCAGTATAAAGTAACCGGATTCTCAATCCTTTATACCGACAGGATGGGCGACTTTGAGGAACCCAGTACAAGCGGCTCTCTGACTCCGCGCCAGAAAGAGCTTCTGGGCAAACTTACAAGAGGTAAATATCTGACAGTTAAAGATATAAAAGCGATAGGCCCTGATAACAGAACCGTGGACCTTTCACCAATGTTGTTTAAAATTGACTAGTTAAAGACCGATATTATGAGCAGGAAATTAATTTTTGGAATTCTTATTCTGGTATTTGCAGTGAGGGCTGAAGCACAGCAATCATTCGGAGATATTTATCAGAAATCAATTCCGGAGGCAAAAAAGATCAATTATGCTTACCTCAGGGAGGCTGATGTTGTCTGGTCAAAAAGATATTACCGGCTGATCGACCTTCGGGAAAAGATCAACCATCCCCTTTATTATCCGACATCTCCTACATTAGACGGCAGAATGAGCTTTATAAGTATCCTTCTTGATGAGATCAAGAAAGGAAACCTTACAGCTTACTCGGCTATCGACATTAATGTCCCGACAACATACCAGGAGATAGAAAACCAGATGGGAGCCGAAACCAGGACCCAGCAGATTCAGATTGATGCTGCAGGGAATACCCGCGATTCAACAATAACTGAACAGGCAAAACCCGAAGAGGTAAAACAGCTTCTCCTTTACGAAGAATGGTATTTTGACAAAAAACTGGGGAAACTGGATGTCAGGATCATAGCAATATGCCCGTACTATATGGGTTATGATAACGAACTTGGAAGATCACTCCGGAAAGCCTTGTTCTGGATAAGATTTGATGAAGTCAGGGATGCTCTGGCCAAGAAAGAGGCATTTATCACCAATAATGATGCCCAGAGAATCTCCTTTGATGATCTTTTCATGCAGAGAAGATTCGGAAGCATTATTTTTGGCGAATCAAATGTGTTCAACGACAGAATGGTAAGTGAATACCTGGTCGGCAAGGCTGCACTGTTTGAAGCCGACCGTCTGAAACAGGAATTGTTCAGCCTGGAACATGATCTGTGGGAATTCTAGAGTAGAGACGCCCAAATTGGGCGTCTCTACTACAGATATTGATCGCCGGTTTCCCTTTTTACGTCGTCGAGGTAATTTTTAATATTTTGCTCTTCTTCCTTTTTTACAATAAGCAGAATATCATCAGTTTCAACAACTATATAATCATTTAATCCCTGTATTACTGCCACCTTATCTGATGGCAGATTGAAAATATTACCCCTGTTGTCATAGGAAAAGAGATTTCCGCTGATTACCGAATTTCCCCTTCTATCAATAGCAGAATGATCATTTAATGAGCTCCAGGTCCCAAGATCCGACCAGCCTATATCTGCACATTTTACATACACATTGTCGGCTTTTTCCATGATACCATAATCAATCGAAATATTTCTGCATTCGGTATAGGTCCTTCCGATAAAGCTCTCTTCCTGTACGGAACCTATCAGATTCCTTCCCTCATCAAAAGCTGAATACATATCCGGAAGATATTTTTCGAATGCTTTAAGGATCGATCTGACATTCCAGATAAATATTCCGGAATTCCAGTAGAAATCACCGCTCTGCAGGAATATTCTGGCAAGGTCAATATCGGGTTTTTCGGTGAATGTTTTTACTTTCAGCAGATTCTGATGTCCTTCAACAGGCTTCTTAAGATCGGCCTGGATATATCCGTAGCCTGTTTCCGGCCTGTCGGGTTTTATTCCAAGAGTCAGCAAAACATCGTTACCCTTAACAAAATCAATACTTTCCTTTATAACCCTGCAGAATTCCTCCTCTTTGACTATAATGTGATCTGCAGGTGTTACTGCCATCACAGAATCCGGATTTTCGGCGAGTATACGGAAAGTGCCATAGGCAAGACAGGGGGCGGTATTTCTTCTGAAGGGTTCTGCCAGGACGTTTGAAGGATTGATACCGAGTTGTTCAATCACTAAATTTTTATGTTCATAGCTTGTGACAACATATATATTCTCTACCGGGCATATAGCCCTGAAGCGTCTGAATGTCTGCTGGATAAATGTTTCACCTGTCCCGAGGATGTCAAGAAACTGTTTTGGCTTTTCACGACGGCTCAGCGGCCAGAATCTGCTCCCTACACCCCCGGCCATAATTAAAACATACCTGTTGTCCATGATTGATTATCTCATCTTTTTCCTGATTGCAAATATATAATTAAAAAAATCCTTTCCACCTGATTACATACAATGCCGGAATAAATACATTAAAAATTTGTAATTTTAGCCGATGTAAATCCAGGGAGCATGTTCAGATTTCTTTCTCAGACAGGCAAATATTTTATTCTTCTCAAAAAGGTTTTTTCAAAGCCTGAAAAACCTTCCGTTTATCTCAAGCAAACCCTTTTTGAACTGTATAACCTGGGATTCAATTCTGTTGGCATAGTGACCATAATCTCATTTTTCATGGGAGCTGTAATTGTACTTCAGACAGCATATAATACGGAGAATCCGATCTACCCAACCTATCTCATCGGTCTCACCTGCCGCGATATGATGTTGCTTGAATTTTCTTCCACTGTAACCGGACTGATACTTGCCGGCAAGGTCGGGTCGAGCATTGCATCAGAGATAGGAACAATGAGGGTAACAGAACAGATTGACGCACTTGAAATGATGGGAGTAAATTCAGCATCATATCTGATCCTTCCTAAAATTGTTGCAACTCTCCTTTTTAATCCCATACTTACTCTCCTAAGTATAATTGTGGGTATTCTGGGAGGCTGGTTAGCAGGAACAACTGCCGGAGTAATTACATCGGAAGATTTTATTTATGGTATCCAATATGCATTTATCCCCTATTATTTAACCTATGCACTAATAAAAACTCTCATTTTTGCCTTTATCATCACAAGCATCTCTGCTTCCCAGGGTTACAATGTCGACGGAGGATCGCTTGAGGTCGGCCGGGCCAGCACAAAGGCTGTCGTTTTCAGCAGTGTGCTTATCCTGCTCTTTAATGTAATTCTAACCCAAACCCTCCTGTCATGATAAAAGTAATAAATCTTGAAAAGAATTTTAACGGGAAATGTGTCCTTCACGATATCACCGTTTCATTCGAAAGCGGAAAGACAAACCTCGTAATAGGCAGGAGCGGTTCGGGAAAGACTGTTCTGGTAAAATCAATTGCCGGACTCCACGAACCGGATAAGGGTGAAGTCTGGTTTGATGATGTGCTTTTCAACAAACTCGACTTTAATTCAAAGAAAGAGATCCGCAAGGAGATGGGAATGCTCTTTCAGGGAAGTGCACTTTTTGATTCCCTTACAGTTGAACAGAATGTCAGATTTCCTCTTGATATGTTCACTGATAAAGGTCTTGAAGAAAAAACCGAAAGAGTTAATTTCTGCCTTAACCGTGTTGATATAAAAAATGCAAATCATCTTTACCCGTCAGAATTATCGGGAGGAATGAAGAAGAGAGTCGCGATCGCCAGGGCAATCGCCCTCAATCCAAAATATCTCTTTTGCGATGAACCTAATTCCGGACTTGATCCGATTACTGCAATAATGATCGACGATCTCATAAGGGAGCTTACCGAAGAGTATTCGATGACAACCATCATAAATACTCATGATATGAACTCAGTGATTGAGATAGGTGAGAATATTGTTTTTATAAGCGAAGGCTATAAATGCTGGGAGGGTAATAAACATGAGGTCCTTCACTCTGATTGTGAACTGCTTAACGAATTTATTTTTGCCAATTCCATGGCCAGACACCTGCTTGCACCGGGAAAACAGTGAAATTCATTCCTTCACCTCTTCATAATCAATATATTCACCTGTATCTTTTGATATTCTTTTACTTCCATTCGTATCATTATTATTCTTATCCTTCTTATTTTCCTCTTTCCCATACATAAAAAATGATCTGACCAGCAGATATACGACGAGACCTATCAGAAAAACACGTAGTAAAAGTACCATTATAACACAAATTTATTGTTGAATCAATACCATGGGTTTGTCACTTTTCCATTTCATCTTGTTCCCGAATACCAGATTCATCCCTAAACGTGCATGAATTATATTAAGGCTCTCGGGAACCGGAAAACTATCCTTCCCGGAAATTATTTTATTCCAGGTAAGGGGTATTCTGTCTGCAAGAGCGTAGATCTGGAATATCCCCAGCCTGAATGCCAGACCGAATCCTAAATTATCATATCTGTAATTTGTGGCAGTATAAGCCAGTGTGGTCGAAAAAGCATTACCTATATTCACATTCGCCGATAAAGTAAGCGCATGCCTGTATTGATCCCCGTTAACCCGTGTATGCGATAAAAGACCCAGTGTGAAACTATTTGACGGACTGTATGAGAATCCTGCATTTACACCGAACGGAAGCCTCGTCCTGTAAGGTATATCTGTATCAGCAATATAAAAAGATCTCTGAAGCGAATCCAGTAATTCTTCAGCCACTTCCCCGAAACTCTTCTCTCCTTCATAAACATCCTGAAAATCGATACCACTGAAAATAAACTGGCTTTCGGCCCTGAGATTTGTAAGATCCCTGTTCCATTTTATATATCCAAGGTCGGTAACCGATGCTGAGATCTTAAACTTTTCCGAAAAGTTATATTCTGCACCTATGTCGAGCCCAAATCCGGTATTGCCGGTTTTAAGAAGATAATCACTTACCTGTGAGCCGCTTTCAAACCTCGAATCATCAAAGGACACACTGTCAATAATGTTCCCGCTATTCATATAAAACTCAACAGGAGCGCTGATATTTGCCATAAGATCGGCATCAAGGGTATGAGTATAATCTTCATTGATCGTAACATTAAGGGATTTGTTATCTAGTGAGACATTCGCCACCCCGGATAACATTTTCCCTTTGATCCCAAACCTCAGCTTATCGGTAATGTTTTTTGAAAATCCCAGACCTGCTTCACGGTACCAGCTTATGCCCGTGCGCAGCGAAGTCAGATCGATCCTCTCTCCGACAAATTGCTCATTTCCTTCGAAAGTGAGCCTGAGCAGATCGCCCGGCAAGGCAAAATCCATGTCGACACGCTCGTTGACGTCAATAAAAATATAAAGATCGCGTCCGGCACTGAAACCCAGACCAAAAAGCTGAACCGATACCTGAGGTTCAATGGTGTTCAAATCTTTTATTTTCCGTGTAAATTCCGATATATTATAATCGGGATGAAATATTGATATGGTGGAATCGCCTGCAGCGTTCAACGAAAATATATCCGAAAAATTAAAGAAGTTATTATTTATGTTCACATTAATTCCGGAAACACCAGGTAATCCGATATACACCGAATTCGTCGGCCGTATCGCAGGATTAAGAAAATGATTCTGAGGAATATTCATGTAGTAGAGAACCTGACTGTTCTGCGCCTTTAAATCAACCATAGCCAGAGTCAGAAGCAAAATCATGATGTAATTTACTTTTCCGGTCATTTTTGTCAGATTAAATTTCAGTCGGGGTTAAACTTTAAATCGGGTTTAATAACAAGACCAGCCGTAAAGGCGATCCTGTAATCGGAGTAAATCTTTACATCTTTCATTCCGTCGCCGGTAGTATTCACGGTAAAAGTAAAAATAATATTGTCCGACTGATCAACTGAATCCCAGAATTCCCGTTTTATTTCAATAATTGTTGTCGATACCACCGGTGAAGTAACACGGCCGTTATTATCAACCGGTGCAGGTTTAAGAATATCGCCAGCCGTAATAATGCTTCTGTTTATACCGGCTTCAGAATCATATAATATTAAGCTGACTGAAACACCCGCAGGGAATCCGTTTTCAGCACGCAGATTTATATTAAGAAATTCGAAATCGTCAGGGTCAATAACGTTATTGTCCGGGGCATCATGGACCCGCAAAAAATTATCGACAGTATCAGCGAACTGGAGATTTTTCATCCTTAATTCGAGAGGAATGTCCATTTCAAGGGAACCTATTATCCGGCTGTCGCCGAATATATAATTGTCGCGGTTTCCTGTATTACCATCCGGATTCATTTTTGCCGTTCCTCTGAAAACAGCCATATAAGGAGGCATTGATATCAGCTCAGGTAATTTTGAATTGCTCTTATCAATTATGAAAGTGCCTTTGATATCGCGTTCATCCGGTGCTTCGGGGAAAATGATATTGAACGGATCCAGACTGAGGTCAGTTGTCTCAGATGCTTTATAACCCTCAGCCTGAAGTTCCACCTGGACGGGAATTGAAAATGAATTTGAGTAATTCAGCCTTAATGCAGGACCCGAAAGATATAACCCGCCGGTTATTTTGCTTATAATATCACCGATATCCGGATCGATAGTATCCGGTCCGAATGTTTCAGTTTCCTGTCCAAAATATCCTCTTACATAATCGAAATCAGGATCAAGGAATCTCAGATCGATCTGTACTTCATCGTCACTGCTGAAGTCGACTATCTGCCCATTGGATGAGACTGTTATTATATGGTCAACCGGCATCATATTATATGGCTGAGACGATATTGTGGACAGGTCGAAAACCGAATTATTAACGGGAAAATTCCCCTGTACAACAACATTCGGATTTACAAATACATGTTGTGAGACAGGGTTATCATCCTTCAAAGTGGCCGGAAGAGAAATTGATACATCGGATGACAATTCTGTTTTTGAACTTATGGTGTATGATATATTTCCTGAGTTGATGCTGATAAAAGCCAGTTCAATACCATCGCCGGGATCAAATTCAACAGTATCGGTACCATCGTCGCCAAGCGCCGAGATGTTCTGAGGGGGAACCACAATCCTTCCCGACCGCACCCACAGATCTCTGGCAGAAACAGAAATTTCAATATTACTTCCGTTCAGATCAATAAATACAGGTGTGGTTGTCCCGGGACTGCTTATTGTAACTGATGCAGTGAGAGAATTCATGATCGTGCTATTTGCCAGATCAATTGATGCCATTCCTGTTTCTCCGGGACTGATGAATGAAATGGTTGCCGGATCTCCCAACGGTACATGACCGGAGGTGTTAAAAAGCGCCACACTTATATTTTCGATGGGAGCTGTAAGATTATTTCTTACCGAAATATCTATATACCCTTCATCGAGTGTGGCATATTCAAAATTAGAGAACAATGAATAAGCGCTCTCCTGAAGCAGGGTAACCGGGATTGAAGGGAAAACTGAGTTAGTTCCGTCAAGTGCAATGAACTGAGCCCGGAGTGAGGGGCTCAGCCTCTGACTTATCCTGTCGAGAGTATAATTTATATCTCCGCCGAAAGAAGAGATATTCATTCTGCCAAGCTGATATGTTTCGCTGAAAGATATCATATCAGTCAGATCATAATAATCCGTCATTTTAAGATCGATAACGGAATCTTTCCTGAATATGATCCTGACAAAATTATCTTCCCCGAATATCACCGTATCTCCCTGCCTCACCAGATCGTCGAGTGAGACATCGCCCCTGATGGCAGGCACAACCCATGTCGGTGAAAGATGAGCTTCCTTCGACAGTTTGTTAAAATCATAGGTTTCCTTTATACAACCAGCAAGGGCGATCAGGAAAACAGGTATTAGAATTCTGCTTACTTTCATAATAATCACCTTACCACTGTTCCCAGCCTGTAATTATACAGGAAGCGGTCTGTACCGCCAACAATCAGATGCCAGCCTCCGTCATCCGATAATTTGCCGATCGAGAACATTGATGCTCCCTTCAGAGGAAATCCTTCCATGGCATTTCCTTCGCTGTCAATCAGATATATCAGCTTTCTTTCAACTTCAAAAACTCCGATTTTTCTGTCGGTACCTGAAAAAATGAAATTGATTGGGCCTCCCAGCTCATCCGATCCGAATTGTTTTTGAAACTTTTCAGATCTGTTAGTGTTATAAACATATAATATACCTCTGTCAATAAAAATATATTCACTGTCACCGTCGCCATCCAGATCGAAAACATCAAAGCGATGACCGGGGGAAAAGTTCCCCAGAGTGAATTTTTCAATCTTCCCATCGAAATAGATATGCTGCACAGTTCCGTCGGGGGAAGAACAGACAACCGAAGGTGTCCTTCCCGGTAAAAGCCTCATTGCCGAACCCGGGGCTTTTGTCACAGGTTCCCGCAGAGTAAGTCTCCTGTTTCCGGTACGGTCGAGGAAATAAACGGAATTCTCATCGGAAGCTACCAGGTAATCTTTCCCCGATACCCTGAACCATGAGATTTCAGAACTGACAATAGTACCGGTAATGAAAGGCTTCCAGCCTTTTACCACACTCCCCGACTTGTCATAAGCATAGATCATCCTGTCCTCTCCCGCTATAAGAAGCCGGTAATTGCGGTTATTATCATAATCAAAAAGAGCAACAGGATTTGTTGCAGGCGATCTTAGTTTAACAGGATATCTCTCAACATAATTACCGTTGCGGTCGAGCAGATGGAGATAGTTCCGTCCCGAAAACAGCAACTGTAATTTTCCGTTCCTGAAATAATCTATCATATAAATAGCCCCGTTTATCCTTTCCCTCAGAGGCACCTTCCAGAGCACCCTTCCTGCAGCATTGATAAGATATGCATTGTTATTCATATCCTGTATGAATATCTCCGTAGCTCCTGTAATATGATTTCTGAAAAAGAAAGGCTTGACCGCTGCAATAGTATCCAGAAGAGTTTCCCATTCAGTTACCGATTCCTCTCTTACTTCTTCCCTGAACTGAACTGAAAGGCTGTTATATATCATGTTATTGCTCGGTGTAATCTGATAACCGGCAGCCTGTATCTTTCCCAGCGAAATCCTGTTATCCCTCAGTGCCTTTATGATATCATCCCGGAGATATCCCGACAGGTATGTCGTTATCCCGGAAGGAACACAGTAGAAAAAATAACCCGACATACTGGGCATAGTGGTTTCAAAATCCCTGTAAACCAAATCATTCGCAAGAGTCTTATTCAGGAGGTTGTCATATAAAAGTCGCGATATGGTTCCAAATGAACTGCCGGTTATCAGGTAATTATCATAAAATGCAAAACAGGAGTCAAAAATGGCTCCGGAATAGTTTTCCAGGAAAGCCGAAACATATCCCTTATAGGGTGTCTGATATATTGGAATACTGATCTGATCATCGGGACGAAAAAAGAAAATGTCGTTCTCATTTATTTCCCTGGTGAATTTTTCAAGGAAGATCTTTTCTGCATAAGCCCTGTTTTTCAATTCATAAATTATAACCGAATTACCACTTACGGGTTTTTCCCTGATATTGATATATGCTTTTGTTATTTCATCTCCGGTATAATCACGAAGCGCAGCAGCAAGCTCTGCAACCCGGGGAGAGACAGATCCGGGAGCCGGCCTGTTCTGCTTTCCGGGATCAAACACGACCGATTCAAAAAGAACGGTTGCAGACGGCAGGATCCTGTATGTATTGAATTTCGTTGCAGAAGCTGTTTTATATTTGTAAAGTATGTCCCCGGGGTTGATGCTTTCAGTATACCCACTTAGGATCAGCCCGTTATCATTTAAATATATGTCATATCCCGAACTGCCGGCCAGCTTTCCTGTTTTTTCAGGTGTTACTGCCGGATTGGTTTTTAAAAGAGGCTGTAAGACTGAAGTGATGTTGGAAAAAACAATGAAAATCTTATCCTCATTCTTTCCTGAAGCCTGCAGTATTCTTTCAAATCCGGGCATATTCCGCACATCATTATCAAGTCCGGTCTGTTTTATGGCACTTTTCATCAGTTCAGCCGAGTGAGTAACCAGGAGAAGGCCTGAGACACTGGTAACAAAAATAGTATCTTTCTCCTGACTGTCGTTATACGGAAGTGAGAGAGCTTTAACCCCTGAGATCTCTGTACCGTCAATAGTTTTAATACCGGAAGATTTAAGAGCATCCCTGACCTGACCCGTCCTTACATCCGATTTTACAGCCAGAGCAAGAAGCGGTAGCAATCTGCCGGTTTCTGAAGGGTGAAAAGATAAAACCGCCCTGCTTCCTTCAAGTATATTCTTATATGCCGGTTTATTGAGCTGGTCTGCCAGGAACTTAAGCTTCCTGTTAAAATTCTCAAACTCGCTGATCTTCGCGAATTCACCCGGTAAACCCTGTCCGGTGGTAATGGAATTAATAAAACTCGTAAGATCGATGGTTTCGATAATTACAGATGCTGTCGTTGAAACAGCCTTGTATGGATCAGTAAGAATGCTCTTCCTGCTTTGCCGGAAAAAATATCCCAGGATTGCAAGGCCTGAAAAAAGAACAATAACAGAAATGATTGCTGACCTTTTACCCACGAAAGAAGATTAAAATTGACCCGGGGCAAAGTTAATCATTTAATGGTAATATTTGTCAGGCTTCTTCAATCACTTTCCATCCCGTTGCATCGGCCAGTGCATAAGCAGGCTCTTTCAGATCGCCATAAAAGGTTACTCTGTGCCAACCCCATTTTCCCCACATGGTGAACAGCTTCTCGATATCGCCCACAGGTTCTGCACATAATTTGGTTCTGCATGCCCTGTCATCAGGATCATTATCCAGAGCCACGGCCCGGTGCATAAGTATCTCCTTTCGCTGATTATTCATTTCAAGTGTGGTAGTCATATAATTGACCGGAAGGATAGACTGAACCGAAGCTCCTGCCCTGTCCTCGGAATGAGTCATTATCCTGAAAGGATTTGTTTTCCCCGATGGGCCGAAGATCCTGTTAGGGGCAACACAATGTGCATAAATGATCTGCCGTTTTGCCGTATTTATCACCGGATCAGAAATAAATCCCGGTCTTCCTCCCGTCAGTGTTTTGAATGTAACCATTGTAGCTGTTGAACTTATGTCACATTCGCAGGCTCCAACAAGCCCTTCATTACAGAGTTCATGAAATCCCAGACACGGGTAAGCATGGATATGGCCTCCGTAAAATCCGCCCAGGCAGTTCATTGTTATGGCATCAGCCCCGCGTTTTTTCAATACCTCTTTCATGCCGAGGTACATGGCAGCCGAGGTGAGCAATGTGTCATAATCAACTTCAATCACTTCAAGAGCAGACCTTTGCCATCCTTTTGCTATTTCAGCTGATTTATCCTTATCAGCCCTTTTCCATGCATCATTTATTTCAGAAAATGGAATATATTCAACAGGTATCCCCATAACCGGGTCAGCCATTCCGGCTGACTGATCTCTTACCGCGAGTATCCTTGAATTGCTTAATTTTCTGGAACATTCGCCTGGAGAAAGGAATCTGATCTCATTGTTATACACGGAATAATTCCGTGCCGCGGGAGTTGATCCGATTCGTACACATTCCGTGGCTTTAACGAAATCAGCTGCTGATCCTCCATTTTTAACAATGTTGAAGCAGCTTACCGCGGCTATTACATCTTCCATTTTTGAAGAAGCAACGAATCCCACATTAGGTGTTGAGTTGTCGAGGAATGTAGCCGTGTAAACCAGGAAACCGCCGCTGCCGGCATACTGAAAATCGGCATAAAGTACCGGTTTACCCGTTCCGGCAACTGTCTGAACAACCCTGTTCCAGCAATTCATCTGATATACTATATATCCGAGAATATTTTCCTTTTCATCCTGCTGAATTATCTTTTCAGCCTCTTTCTGGCCGGAGGCAAGGGCAGGAAGAAATTCATATTCCGGAAAACTGCATACAAGAGAATTATTGATCCTCTCCATCACGGGATTGAAATCAAATCCTATATTCGGCCAGTCGGGCTGAACCTGAACAGGTGCATGAAGAGA
Organism: Bacteroidales bacterium; assembly: GCA_003501665.1. GTDB lineage: Bacteria > Bacteroidota > Bacteroidia > Bacteroidales > VadinHA17 > LD21. The sequence goes on from DNOQ01000102.1 coordinate 25,225, forward strand.
ATAGAGAACTCTGATCCGGGCTCTTCTCTCCTGCCCTGTTAACTTAACCGGAGAGGTAAGAAAAGTCTCCGGCTTCAAAGCCAGGCATGCGGCACATGCACCGCAGGCAGACAAAAATCCGCGTCTGGAAACACCGGCGGATCTTTTTTGCCGGTCGTTATTTCTGATATCTGATTCTTTCATAACAATATATGTATTATTTAATAAAATCATTAACAGGTCATTAAATATACAAATAATCGTTCAGAAAAAGCCCGGTGAAAAGAATTTTTCTTGATCAGAAGATAAAATAAACTATATTATTGCCTTTTGGCACGCAATTTGAGATATTATTTACACAGGCAATCTCAATCATATACTTGATCCTTCAAGTTCAGCCAGGCCCCCGGCCTGGCTTCTCTTTTTTATCAGAATGACCTGTACCCTATTATCTCTCTTACTTCACGAATGGTTTTTGATGCACTTGCCCGAGCCTTTTCGGCTCCCTGCGCAACCACTTCAGCCAGATATTTTTTATCGCCAAGGATCTGGTTTATCCGTTCCCTGACAGGTTCAGTAACTTTAATGATATCCTCAGCAAGCTGCTTCTTCATATCACCATAGCGGATCCCGCAGGAGGCATGTTTTTCCTTAAAATATTTCAGTGTTGAAGGATCAGAAACTACACTCATTATTGTAAAAAGGTTCTGGACAGCTACAGAAGGCTTTTCTCCGGGTGCCTGCGGACCGGTGTCTGTGACTGCACGCATTACTTTTTTCCTTATCGCATCGGGTGTATCTGCAAGAAATATCCCGTTACCTTCACTTTTGCCCATTTTCCCCGTACCGTCAAGTCCGGGGATCTTAAGCAGTCTTTTACCGAAATTATAGGCATCGGGTTCTGGAAAATATTCAACCCCGTACATGGTATTAAAACGTCTTGCGAACCTCCTGGTCATCTCAAGATGCTGTGCCTGATCCTGACCTACGGGAACCTTCGTGGCTTTATGTATGATGATATCGGCAGCCATCAGTACCGGATAGGTGAGTAATCCTGCATTAATATTATCGGGTTGATTCCTGATCTTCTCCTTGAATGATGTTGTTCTTTCCAGCTCTCCTATATAGGCATTCATATTAAGCAGAAGATAAAGTTCCGTAACTTCCGGAACATCACTCTGGATAAATACTGTAGCCACTTCAGGGTCGATACCGCATGCAAGGTATTCGGTAAGTACCTGTTTGATGTTTGCATGCAGGTCTTCCGGTTTCGGATGAGTTGTAAGTGAATGATAATCTGCTATGAAGAAAAAGCAATTGTTTTCCCTCTGCATTTTCAGGAAGTTTTTCACGGCTCCGAAATAATTGCCCAGGTGAAGGTTGCCGGTGGACCTTATACCGCTGACTACTGTATCCATATCGTTCTTAAAATCCGATGCAAATCTAATGTTTTTTTACTTGTTAATTCCCTAAGGGAAATTCAAATCAATTTATTTACCCCATCCCGCCAGTTGGCGGGTCGGGGTAAACGAAGAAAATCAATTCATGAATAATGCAATTTAACAGCCACTTCTGAAATTATTCGTACCTTTGCATCGTTTTAATTTCTGAGGCTGTGGAATCAACAAGACAGAAAAAAGTATCCAGACTGATCCAGAAGGAGATTGCCGGTATATTTCTGCGCAAGGGAAACGAATATGCCCCGGGTAAAATGATCTCCATCACCAGAGTAAGGATCAGCCCCGATCTTTCATTTGCAAAAATTTACCTGAGTATCTTCCCCTCAACTGATAACAGTCACGTCCTGCAGGTGGTACAGGATCACACACCAAAAATAAGGTTTGATCTGGGCCACCAGGTGAGATCACAATTAAGGATAGTGCCGGATATTGCATTCTTTATTGACGACAGCCTCGATTATATCGATAATATAGACAGACTGCTGAAAGCCTGATTTTAATGCAATACGAACCCGTTAAAAGATCGGTCGGCAGGTTTTTCTCAGGACCTCTGTTCATGAGAATATTTCTTTACCGGCTTCTCGACCTTCTCCTTCTCAGGACATGGCATATAAAAAAAGCATTGCGGAATCTGATTAGCGAACTGCCCGATAATTCTGAAATTCTTGATTCCGGTTCAGGATTCGGCCAGTACACCTGGAGAATGTCCGGGATGAATAAAACCTGGAAATTAACCGGTGTGGATATCGATACAGATCAGGTTGAAGATTGTACCAGGTTTTTTAAAAGGGCAGGTATCTCCGGCAGGGTGAATTTCCTGGTTGCGGATCTGACTACATACACGGATCCCGGCAAATTTAATCTTATCATATCGGTTGATGTGATGGAACACATCAGCGACGATGTGACTGTATTCAGGAATTTCTTTTCATCATTAAAGGAGAATGGTATTTTAATTATTTCCACACCGTCCGACAAAGGAGGAAGCGGAGCTCAAAGCCATAAAGATGAATCTTTTATCGGGGAACATGTCAGGAACGGATACAGTATCGCTGATATAAAAGATAAACTCTGTTCTGCAGGTTTCATAAACATTGATGTGAAATATACATACGGCACACCCGGAAATATTTCATGGCTCATTTCGATGAAATACCCTGTGATGTTACTGAACATATCATTGATTTTTGCCTTATTCCTGCCTTTTTATTATCTGATCGTTTTCCCTGTTGCATTAATACTTAACATTTTAGATCTTCGTTTATCTCATAAAAAAGGTAGCGGGCTGATCGTTACCGCAAGAAAGTAATAAGTTGAAACTCTCTCTGTACATAGCGAAAAGATATCTGTTTGCAAAAAAATCACGCAATGCCATAAATGTTATTTCCGGTGTGTCGGTTGCGGGTGTGGCAGTCGGAACGATGGCCCTGATAATCATTTTGTCGGTATTCAACGGACTTGAACTGATGGTAACATCAATATTCAATACCTTTGATCCCGACCTTAAGATAACAGCGGCAGAGGGAAAAACATTCGTTCCCGATACTTCAAAACTGGAGCTTATGGCTAAAGTTGACGGCGTCTCCTGCTACTCGCTGACCCTCGAGGAGAATGCTTTACTGAAGTACGGCGACAGACAGTTTATCGGAACCATCAAGGGAGTTGATGATAACTATGTAAAGGTAACCGATATCAATAATTCGATGTGGGAAGGAGAATTTGTTCTTTCTTCAGAAAACCAGCGGCCATGGGCCGTTCCCGGATTAGGGGTGGCACAATACCTGGGATTGAGGATAAATTTCATAACACCTCTTTTTATTTATGTTCCCCGCCCGGGCGCGGGAAGTACCCTTAATCCCGAAGATGCTTTCAGCAGAAAATATATATTCCCCTCCGGTATATTTCAGATCGAACAGTCATACGATTCAAAATATGTTTATCTGCCACTCGGCTTTACACGTGAACTGATCCAGAATGAGGAAGGAATAAGTTCCATAGAAATAAAATTCAACGCGAATGCCGATCTGAAAAGAGTTCAGAGAAATGTAAGCAGCATTTTCGGGAAAGATCATATAGTACAAAACAGATATGAACAGCAGGAGATCTTTTATAAGGTCATGCGCTCGGAACGCCTCGCGATATTCTTCATCCTCACCCTGATAATCGTAATTGCTTCGTTCAATATTGTTGGCTCCCTTACCATGCTTATCATTGAAAAGGAGAGAGATATTGAGATTCTCAGAAGCCTTGGTGCCGATAATAATCTTATCAGAAAGATCTTCATATTTGAAGGCTGGCTTATTTCTATAATCGGGGCCATTGCAGGGATGATACTTGGTTTTATCGTGTGCTGGCTCCAGCAGACCTACGGAATTGTCAAATTAAACAGCGCCACCCTTATTATTGATGCCTATCCCGTTCTGATGAAGCTGAAGGATTTTATTATCGTCCCGGCAACCGTACTGATGATCGGTTACTGGGCAGCATGGTATCCTGTAAGGTATCTTACAAAGAAGTATCTTAGTAAAGATGAAAAAAAGAGCTGAAATAAATAAATCCTTTTCATCAGCAATAATCGCTCTGGCAATCCTGCTCCTGCTTTTTACCGGAGCATGCAAAAACGATGGCAGGAAGGGTCTCATTCCCGAAAAAACATTCGCCAGGATCCTTTATGAAGTTCACCTTGCCGATGGACTGATCTCACTTCCTGATATACATGATACATATTATCCCAGGGATTCACTTGCCAACTATACCGATATTTTTGAAAGTCATGGTTATACGAAAGAAGCCATGGACAGGACCATGAAATATTATTTTACCCAAAAACCCAAAAAGCTTATCAGAATATACGACTACGTGATAGGGATACTTACCGAGATGGAGTTAATGCTGGAAAAGATTACCGATGATATTCCTTCAGCCCAAGGCGGTCTGTGGAAAGGTTCTCAGCTATATCATATTGCAGGTGTTGCAGATACTGCAAAGCTCTATTTTGATCATATTTTTTATGCCGCCGGTGATTATACAATGACATTCACTCTGACCCTTTTTCCATCCGATCAGTCATTAAATCCCCGTCTGACAGCTTTCACATGCCGGGCCGACAGTTTGGTCACCGGCAGACGTAATTTTATCAGCGGTATAAAATACATCAAAGACGGACAGCCTCATACCTACAGAATAACATTCCGGATCCCCGATAATCTTCCGCTGCTTATCAAAGGGCGTCTTATTGATTTTGAAAATAATCCCACGGAGATCCTGAGATATGTGAAAATTGAAAATATCTCATTC
>DNOQ01000103.1:0-4479 GCA_003501665.1 Bacteroidales bacterium
TTGATAAAGGTCTCCTTGACAGACTCGGCTTTGTCCTCAATAATGATTTCATAAGGATGACCTATACCGAAGCGGTAAAGATTCTTATCGATTCGGTCAGGAAATGGGAATATGAAGTGGGATGGGGTAAGGACCTTCAGGCGGAACATGAAAGGTATCTTGTGGAAGAGCATTTTAAATGCCCTGTTATACTTACAGATTATCCGAAGACCATTAAGGCATTCTATATGAAGCAGAATGATGACGGTAAAACAGTCAGAGCGATGGATATCCTTTTTCCGGGTATCGGAGAGATAATAGGCGGATCACAGCGTGAAGAGGATTACGGGAAGCTGCTTACAAGGATCCGTGAGCTCAATCTGCCTGAGAAGGATCTATGGTGGTATCTGGAGACCAGAAAATTCGGTACTGCACCTCACAGCGGCTTTGGACTTGGCTTCGAAAGATTTGTACAGTTCGTTACAGGTATGTCGAATATCCGCGATGTGATCCCGTTCCCCAGAACACCAAAGAACGCCGGGTTTTAAGGATTTTCGCAGAGAGTTTAATTGCACCGGGTATAAAATGTTAAAGCAGAGATTACAGCAGAAATTACTACAGAAGCTTTCTCCCCAGCAGATACAGATGATAAAGCTGCTGGAGGTACCCACGTTGCAGATGGAACAAAGAATAAAAAAAGAGATGGAAGAGAATCCGGCTCTCGAGGAGGGCCCGGAAGATGAGGAGATCCCTGCCGAACAGGAAGATGAGGAAGAAAATGAAGAGGATGACAGGGATCATGAAGAGTTTACCCTCGACGATTATATTGAGGAGGATGATATACCGGATTACAGATTACAGGCAAACAACCTGAGCCGCGATGATGAAAAGAGAGCTGAAATCCCTTTCTCGGCAGGATCGTCATTCCATGAATTGCTTGAATCACAGTTTGGTCTGAGGGAATTAACCGATAACCAGAAAATCCTGGGTGAATTCATTATAGGGAATATAGATGAGGACGGTTACCTCAGAAGAGATCTTGCGAATATAGTCGACGACCTTGCATTTCTCCAGAATGTCACCACCACAGTTGAGGAACTTGAAGTTGTTCTCGAAATAATCCAGGACCTTGAACCTGCCGGTGTCGGGGCAAGGTCACTCAGGGAGTGCCTTATCCTTCAGCTTGTAAAAAAGGACCATTCAAATACTTCCACGAAACTTGCTTATTCAATAATCGATAACCATTTTGAAGAGTTTTCCAAGAGGCATTATGACAAGATCATTACCAGGATGGGAATAACCGAGGATGATCTTAAAATGGCAATTGATGAGATACTGAAGCTTAATCCCAAACCCGGAGGGGTTTATACCGATCCTTACAGCAAAATTGCCCAGCCTATAATTCCCGATTTTATCCTTGAACATTCCGAATCAGGCTTTGATCTTCATCTCAATTCAAAGAACCTCCCTGAACTGAGGCTCAGCCCGTCATATAATGAAATGCTGCAGGCTTATACCAGAGATAGGGGAAATAAGAAGGAAATGAAAGATGCCATACTCTTTGTTAAACAGAAAATCGATTCGGCAAAATGGTTCATTGATGCAATAAAACAGCGGCAGAATACACTTCTCCTTACAATGAATGCTATTCTTGAATACCAGCAGGAATATTTCATCGACGGGGATGAAACAAAACTGAAACCAATGATCCTCAAAGATGTGGCTGAAATGACAGGACTCGATATATCCACAGTATCAAGAGTGGCAAACAGCAAATATATCCAAACCCATTTCGGTATTTTTCCGCTTAAGTTTTTCTTCTCGGAAGGTTTGCAGACCGACAGCGGAGAGGAAGTCTCGACAAGGGAGATTAAAAAAATATTGCGGGATTGCATAGATAACGAAGAGAAAAGACGGCCGCTGACTGATGAGCGCCTGACGGATATCCTTCAGGAGAAAGGATATCAGATAGCCCGCAGAACAGTTGCCAAATACCGGGAACAGCTTAATATTCCGGTTGCACGACTTAGAAAAGAGATATGATGTTACCTGAAAAATCAATATCGGTCGACGACAGACTGGCACAAATAGTGTCAGTCATATTTCATCCTATACTGATGCCGGTATACGGCTTAATGATAATATTTACGGCACCTGCTCTTTATGGTTATCTGCCATTTCAGGTAAAGAAGGTAATTACGTTTATTGTAATCGTCGATAATGTATTGCTGCCTCTTATTCTGATCACCTATTTCAGATACAGGAGAATGATCAGTAACTGGACAATAGATGACAGAAGAGAAAGAATAATACCGCTTATTACAACATCATTCTTTTATCTCTTTACGGTTTATCTGATATACAGGTTTCATATCCCCATTTTCATCAAATCGTTCATTATCTGTTGTGCCGTACTGGCTGTTGCCGTAACAATAATAAATTTCTGGTACAAGATCTCGCTGCATGCCACCGGTGCCGGCGCGCTGACAGCTCTTGTTATGGTATTGTCGATCAGGATGCAGGCCCCTGTTGCCTTACTTGTGATAATTGTGATACTTGCATCGGGACTGGTTATGTCATCAAGATTGTGGCTAAAAGCCCATACGGCAGGGGAAGTATGGTCGGGGTTTATGCTGGGCAGTCTGGGATCAGGCCTCTGCCTCGGATTGCTCTGAGATTTCCCTGATGGCATTATCGAGTAGTCTCCTGCTTTCGGTTATGATTTTTTTACTCCATCTTGCCATGTTTCCGGTAAGGATAAGTTCTTCATTTAATTTATTCTGAGGAACGGCTTTAAACCACCCTTTTCCGGAAAGATACCTGGCAAGGTATTCCTGTTCCGTCTGTCCGGGAGTGGGTATGAGAAGGGCGCTGCAGTTAAGACTGACAAGCTCCATTATTGTAGTGTATCCGGGACGGGTTATTACCGATTCGCTGCCGGTAATAATATTCTTCATAGCATGGCGGTTAAGGTGGCTATGGTAAATAATATTTCCGGAGCTCCTGACGGAGAGCTTTTCGTGTGGTTTTCCGCCAAGTATAATTGCCCTGTGTCCGGTATTCATAAGAAGACCGGTAACCTTTTTTTCAAGAATTCCACGCTGAGGCTCCGGCCCGGATAATATCACTGCAATATGCCCCGTTTGACGGGATTTTACATCAAAGGATTCCGGAGATCCATATTCAGGGAATTCAGCAAATCGTGATAATATTCCGATGAACCTTACATTCTCGGGAAGTTCTATTCCATGTGTCAGTCTGCCTGTCAGATTTATTTCGCCCGGAAGATCGGGGATCAGGCATAATGTATATTTCCTTATTATCTGCCTGTGAAGCCGGACCCCGATGAATTCGAAGGATGAAAGTAACCGGGGAAATGGTATCAGTGGCTGGTGGGTTATATAGATTGTCCTGATATTTTTATTCCAGAGGCCGAACCTGTTATCGCTTATGACGATATCGACGGAATGTTCCGTAATGATCTTTTTCAGCCTCAGATGTTCGGCAATTATATGGTAAAAAAGTACCGGGATTTTCAGAAGAAGTACAATATACTGAGGGAGAAACCGTGAATATCCCGGCCTGAAACCGGGAAATCTGATGTATGTATGTCCGGGAATTTCGTTCCGGAGGAAAGCAAGAAGATTTTCGCCTGCCCCGAAAATGATGTTATGATTCAGGTCGCTGAGCTTTTCTGCCAGTGCGATCATCCGCCCGGCATGCCCGAGTCCCCATTCCAGCGGACATATAAGGATATTTTTTTTGTTTTTCAAAATCAGCCCGAAACCTGTGTTTTTATTCCAAGGTCATTTACCATTGAAGCGATGCGTTTAAGATCCTCATAAGGAACTTTATGGAGATCACCCCCTTCAGGAGTATCTCTTGATATGGTATATATCATCACTTCGGATGGTTTGATCTTTTCGATCGCCTTAAGCCATGCATAAAGTTCTTCAGGAGTTGTATTGTCGATCACTCTGCCATTATATGTTCCGCGGAGGAAAAGAGTCTGAATTATGAGTTCTCCTTTCAATCCTTCAAGGTTGTTAATAAGCTCATCAATATTTACATTAACTCTTGGCTGATTATGAATTTTTACTGTCAGGTCAAATGCTGAATCAAGTTTAAGGATATTTGAATCGACTTTCAGCAATGCATTTCTGATCTCCGGTTTGGTTATTGATGTGGAATTTGAGAGAACGGCTATCCGGGCATGGGGAAAATATCTGTCGCGTATTATTATGCTGTCGTCGATAATACCCGGGAATTCAGGATGAAGTGTCGGCTCCCCGTTTCCGGCATAAGTTATCACATCGGGTTTCTGGCTGGTTTCTTTCATCTCCAAAAGTTTTTTTTCAAGAGCATCATAAACCTCTTTCCTTGAAGGAAGAGGCTCCCTTCCGATATTTATACTTTCGGATGTCCATCCGCATTCACAGTATATGCAATTGAAATTACAGACTTTCCTGTTTGTCGGCAGAAGGTTTATCCCGAGGGAGA
>DNOQ01000103.1:4562-5690 GCA_003501665.1 Bacteroidales bacterium
TTCGATAATACCATATTTGCCGTCTTCTCCCAGGGCTTTTGCACCATTAATGGTTGCCCAGCGAATGAGATCTTCAAGAGTGAGAGAGGGGAAATTTTTCTGAAGTGTCTTCAGTTCCGAAAGAATACTTAATCTTTCATTGGATGCAAGGCTGTCAGTTCCGATAACGATATCGCATCCTTCCTCACGGAACATGGTGGCAGGAGGTATACGGTTCTCGATATATAGATTTGCATTGGGACAAAGGCACCAAAAAACATTTCCGCGCGTATTTATTCTCTTCACTGTTTCCCTGCCGGCGTAAGTATTGTGCACAAGAATCAGTGATCCTGAGGGAGTGACTTCTTCCAGGATGGCTGAGACGCAATCAGCGGGTGTAATGAGTTCATGTGGAAGTATTCCGGCCTTTTTAAAAGCTTCCATCAGGGGACCCGAGTGATCCGATACAAATGACTCCTCGCCTTCAGTTTCCATAAAATGAATTGAAGTGATTCTGTTTTTTAGGGTTCGTTCTCTGATCATTCTGAAAAGCGGGAGTGAAACAGCATAAACGGTATGAGGTACAAGACTGAAAGGGAGGCCGTATTTTTCACAATCGCCGGCCAGTTTTAAACTCTCCTGTATCCTGTTTTCTGCATCTGCGGGATCAATGGCAAAAACTTCGATAAGATTATGGTAGTTGATCCTGCTGTTCTTTTTAATGCTGAAAGTCAGGGAGTTGTTACATATATCGACACAGAGCTGAACTCCTTCAGCATACATATCGATGTCGGCTGATGAAGCTGAAGAAATAATTGCCTCAGGTTCCTTTTTCCTTATATCCTGAAGTTGTATAAGAAACCCGCCGAGTCCTGTTCCCCGCGAAATTGCACCTTTAAGATGGGAAAGTTCAAGATGGCAATGGCAGTTTACAAACCCCGGGATTATAATACCGTTATGAAATTCTACCGACCGGCTCTCTTTGAGCAAACCTCCGGTATCTTCCAGGTTAAGAACAGTTCCGTCATCACCGGTTGTGATGATACCCTTCCTGAGGGGAGGGCCGTTATTGGTGATTATGAAATGAGCTGACAGCCGCCTCATCTTACCAGAGAACTTAATACGAATGAGATATTTTCAATTTTCACA